>JAISFK010000360.1 GCA_031263625.1 Clostridiales bacterium | reverse complement strand
AGCTGAATGTTGCTCGCGGGCACGCCCAGCTTGCGCATGACATACAGTATGATCAGCTTGTTCGCCGCGACGTCCTTGCTCCTAAGCAGCTTCTCCATGCCTATAATATACCAGAGCCGACCCGAAAAAATCAAGACGCGCCGCAATGGCGTCACGTTCGTTTCGTTCGTTCGTTTCATAAGTTTTCCAGTAATTGGGAAAGCATTGATTCGCTAAGCATGCCGTTATACTCGTGTTCGATTGGAAATTCCGACCGCAATTTGCGGTCGGACAGAGGAAACGAGTATTACTGACTCGCGTTAATGGAAAATTCAAATGCTCGTCAGTATAGGAGCTGAAGCGCCGAGTGGGGCTTGCCCGCCTTTGACGTGGCGCGTGTCGCCTTGCCGTCATTGGAAAGTTTATGAAACAAACGTGGCGCCAATGCGCCAATGCGCCAGCGCTAAGCGCTGGTATCGCGGGGGCCGCATCTTCATGCTTGTTTCAGGCCAAAACGCGCCGCGCAGGAATCAAAGCGGCTCAGCGCCTCGGCCCGCTCCGGCCCGGCAAGCTCGTCGAGGAGCAGAAGGGCGGCGCCGGCCACGGGCTCGCAGCGCGGCCGAACGCAAACGATGTTCAGCTCTCTTTCGGCGGCGATGCGCTCCAGCGTTTCAAAAAAGACAGCGCCGTCGCCCTTGAAAACGCCGCCGGCCAGCACGAGCGCAATGGGCGCCCCTGCAAGCCCGAGCTTTTTGGCGCCTTCCTCGACATAGCGGATCATGCGTTCGCCCGACGTCCTGAGAATATGCGCGGCAACGCCGTCGCGCGCCTTTGCCGCGCGCATGAGCAGCGGGCACAGATCGTACACCTTAAAGCCCAGCGCGCCGGCCGTTATTTCCGAATATAGCTCGGCAAAGTCTGATTTGCCGGATTTGCCGTATTTTTGGAGGACAAGCTCGGTCAGCGCCGTCTTTTCCCCAAGCCCGTTGCAGGCATCCAAAACGCATCCCCAGGCGCGGCTGCCGAGCGCGCTCCCGCCCTGATCGGCCGGGGCGACGAAGTAGCCGAATATGTATTCGTCCCCGGCTGCCGACCTCACCGCGCAGTTCATCCCCGTGCCCAGGCAGAGCACCGCCCGGTCGCCCCTGTCCGCGCCGCCGCGCATCGCGCCGATGCAGTCGTTCACGATCCGGATCTGCCGCTCGGCAAGCGAAATCTCGCCCGACACAAGCCCGCGCAGCCTTATATAGTCCGCTGGCCAGTCGGCGCCGTTGAGCGCGCAGCACGCGCCGGAAAGGTCGCCCAGCGCGAGGCCGGCCTTTTCCAGCGCCCTTTCCGTTGCGCAGCGAATCCAGCGCCCCTGCGAGCTGCGGTAGCTTTCGCCGGGCGCGCGCGCGTCCCTGTCGTCCGCAAACGCGAGTATTTCGCCGTTCTCGCTGAAAACCAGCGCCTCGGTTTTGCTTCCGCCCTGGTCCACGGCCAAAAAGCGCTTCATTCTAAGCCCTCCTGCTTAATGCCTCCTGCCGCACCCTCCTGCCCAATGCCTCCTGCTTAATGCCTCCTGCCGAATCCTCCTGCCGAACCCTCCTGCCCAATGCCTCCTGCCGAACCCTCCTGCCATCAATCGATGAAAATCGCCGATGGAGGGCCGGTCAATGAACATGAAAATTCTGGAGCCATTGCCGGTTGGCGTCGATCAGCTTGGGAAGCATTTGCTTTACGATGTCCCAGTCCGCGACAAGCGGGTGGGCGAGCAAGGCCAGCTCGGCCAGGCCCGCGCTTCCGGCGACAGCCGCCTCGACCGCCAGCTGCTCGTAGTTTTTCACCGCCGAGATAAGGCCGCGCACCGCCATCGGCACGGGCGCGATGCTAAGCGGGCGGAGGCCCGCCGCGTTGGCGACGCAGGCTGTTTCGATCACGGCGTCGTCGGGCAGCCAGCCGATCGTCCCCCTGTTCGGCACGTTTGCGACAATCCAGGAATCCCTGTCATTGCAAACCGCGGAGACAAAGCCCAGCGCTATGTCGGAGTAGCCGCCGCCGCCGCGCTTGGCCAGCGCGGCCGGCTTTGTGTCGCAGGCGGGGTCGGCAAAATCCCTGTACGCCTCTTTCTCCGCCAGAAGCACCTGCTCAGCCCTGCAAAGCTTCTTTTGCCTCAGTTCCCTCACGCGCTCCGCAGTGTGGAAATAATACTGCAAGTAAGGCGACGGGAGCGCCCCCAGCTCGACGCAAAGCTCGGTGTCCTGCTCGCCCCGGTACGCCGCCACCGCGCGAAACTGCTCCGGGGTCAGCTCCTTGCCGCGCACGTTTATGCCGTAGCTGAAATTCATGTGGTTGAGCCCGGCGATGTCGTACCTGACGCTGTCCCTGTCCACGTTGAGCGCGAGGGACGTCCATCCCCGCGCGCAAAAGCCCCCGGCGCAGAGGCCCGCGATTTTGGCGCGGGAGTGCTTGCCGACCGCTTCCGCGACAATCCCGGTGGGGTTGGCGTAATTGACAATCCACGCGTCCGGGCAGTGTTTTTCAACGGCGCGGGCGATTTCAAGCATGGCGGGCACAGTCCGCAGGGCTTTCATGAAGCCGCCCGCGCCCGTCGTCTCCTGGCCGACAAGGCCAAAAGACAGCGGGATTTTCTCGTCGTTTATTCTCGCCTCGTTGCCGCCCACGCGAATCTGCGAGACGACAAAATCCGCCCCATGCAGGGCCTGCGGCAATTCGCGCGTTTTGTCAAAGCGGACGGGCAGATCCAGGCGCGCGGCGTACCTCTCGCAAAAGCCGCCGACAATGGCCAGCCTCCGCTCGTCTGCGTCCATCAGCGAAATGTCGGCGACGGGCAGCTCCTCGCGCATTTCGCCCAGCTTTTCCAGCAGTTCGGGGGTATATGAGCTGCCGGCGCCTATTATGGCAATTTTCATAGTTGCGGCCATCCCTTGCGTTTTTTTGTTTTGCGGGCTATCTCTCGATAACCTGCCACGGGCGGCTGATGCCCGCTTCGCTGAACTCCGCGCAGAGCCTCATCGTTTCGGCGGCGTCCTCGAGCGATATGGACGGCGCCTCCCCGTTTGCCACGCGCCTGGCAATGTCCAGATTTTGGCCGCAGGTGTTGTGGAAATACTCGTGATCCTGGGCCCTGTCCCAGCTCATGGTTTTCGCCAGCAACGCAGACGCTCCCTTTAGCTCCGGGTCGCCCGCATGCCTGTATACTCTGAGCTGCCTCTGGAAAACGTCAATCTCAAACGCCCCCTTCGTCCCTGTCACGATATAGTTCAGCTTGTGCCCGTCCCTGTCCTGATCGGACAGGTCAAGATCCATGTTGAGCATGTCCGCGTTTCCATCGGGGGCCGCCGTCATCGCAAAAAACAGCTGGCTGACGGCGCCGTTCTCAAATGCGTATGACACATGCACGTTGTCTTCGATTTCCATATAGGGTATGACGTTCCTTGCGGGCGTGGCCACGTACCTGCTGACCCTTGAGCCGTTCCACCACCGCACGGCGTCTATATAGTGGCACAGCTTTTCGTGAACCATGCTTCCCGAATTTGCCTTGCGTATGCGCCAGTTCTGGGGCGAATAGGGGGAGCAGGAATATGTGTAGTGGTAATTTACGGGGATCCCGATCTCCCCATTGTAGATGACTTCCTTGGCCAGCGCGTAAACCTTTGAATAGCGCAGCTCGAGCCCAACCTGAATAAACGCGCCCGTTTCGTTTTTTGTCGCGATGAGCGAGTCCAGCTCCTCGGGCGTCATGCCCGCCGGCTTTTCCGTCATGACCGCTTTTCCGGCTTTCATCGCCGCGATCGACAGGGGCGCGTGGGACGCGCTGCCGGTCGCTATGTAGACGAGCCCGACGTCCCTGTCGCCCAACACCTCGTCCAAGTCCGACGCCACCGCGATGCCGTATTTCTCGTGCGCCCTCTTCAGCGCGGCCTCGCTGGCGTCATAGCCGACGATGGAATCCAGATAGGGCGAGCCGCCGATGTTCTCGATAATCGTCCCGCCCATGGCGCCGCAGCCAAGAACTGCGGCCTTGATTTTTTTGCCCATATTAGCCTCCATTTGTTCCGCGGCATTTGTTCCGCGCTCTCACAAAATGTCCCGCCCGCTCTCCATGTCCGCGTAAAGAGTCGCGCCGGGCTGGGCGCGCAGTATGGATGCCGGGCAGTCGGTGGAGATCCCGCCCCGGACGGCGTTGAGCACCGCTTCCCTTTTGGACTCGCCCGGCACGACGCAGTAGATATTTTTGGCCGCCATCAGCGCCGACACCGTAAGCGTGATGGCGCGCCTCGGGACGGCTGCCAGGCTGCCGAAGCAGCCGTCGTTCACCTGCTGCATCCTGCACTTGTCGTCCAAATCCACGACCTTGACCGTTTCGGGGTCGTCAAAGAACGCCGCGTGAGGGTCGTTGAAAGCGATATGCCCGTTTTCGCCTATGCCCATGCACGCGATGTCGGCAGGGTTAAGCCCCAAAATGCGCGAATATCTTTGACATTCCGCGTCCGGGTCCTTTGCCGCGGCCGCGGAGTCTATGCAGCACACGCTTCCAAACGGCAGCTTTGAAAACAAATGCCTTTTCAAAAAATTCCCAAACCCCTGGGGCGCGTCGCTGGCGAGGCCAATGTACTCGTCCATGTGAAACGCGTTCACTTTGCCCCAGTCTATGCCGGGCGCCTGGACAAGGGCGTCCAGCATGTCCAGCTGCGACGGCGCCGCGGCAAAGACGACGTTCGCGCGCCCCTGCCGCGACAGCAGCCCCCTGATCCCCTTCGCTATGTCGCTCGCCGCGCAGCGGCCCATTTCCTCCCGGCTCTCGTATATCCTGACATTCAAAGCGTCGCTCTTAAATGATTTTAGCAAACAAGCCCCTCCCTGAACACAAAGTCATACTCGTCAACGCTGATTTTCACCGGCAGGCCGAGCCGCGCGGATTCCACGGCCTTCAGGGCGACCAGCGTGGCCCGCGCGCCGTCCAGCTCGTCGCACGGCGATTCCGCGCCAAGCAGCACGCAGTCCGCAAACCGATCCAGCAGCCCATAGTGGCCCTTGTCAACCACGGGATATGGCGCTTCGGCGGAGCGGGCGGCCCTCCTGTTGCGCTCCGCCGCCTTGTTGATCAGGCGCATGGAGCCTTCCCCCTCGGTTATCTCGGGGTACATGTCCTCCTTGAACGGATAGTCAATTTTTTGGACGCCCTCGATGCCGCCCGCCCTCAGCTGCAAGTAAAAATCAAGCTGCAGGCTTAGCCCCTTGTGATAGATCTCAATCAGCTCCTTGGGATGGTCGAAGCTGCCGACGGCCGCGTCAACGATGGTGCAGATGGACTGGTCCTCGAACTGCAAGATCATCGACTGGTTGATCCTCGCCCAGCCCTCCGCATATACCTTTACCGGCTCGCACCCGACTATTTTGCAGGCCAGATCCACAAAGTGGCACAGCTCGCCCATAACGGCGCCATGGCCGACATATGGATCCATGGCATACGATTTGAAGGACATGTAGTCGTCGTTGATGCGCATCAGCACCATGGTCGCCTTCGACTCCTTCATAACCTGCTCCCCGCCCTCGCGCCTTTTGTAGCGCCATGGGGCCGTGACGGGATTGGCCCTGTGCCTGCCCAAAATTTCCATGGCGTCCCGGACAATGGGGGCGCAGCGCCTGTTAAAGCCCACCACAAGCTTGACATTTGCCTGCCTGACGGCTTTCATGATGCCATACGCTTCCCGCATGTCCGTGGCCATCGGCTTTTCCGCGTAAATGTGCTTGCCGCGCGCGGCCGCGTCCTCAATCAGCTTCAGGCGCACGTCGTGCGTCGTCAGGATCATGACGCCCTGCACCTCGGGGTCGTTCAGGACATCCATGTAGTCCTTGGTCAGCTTTTCCGGCGCATAGTTCTTTTCCGCATACGCCAGATTCTCGTCAAGCAAATCGCAGCACCATTTCACGCGCAGCCTTGGGTTGGAAAACGCATTGCCGAAATGCATGTCCCGCGCGATGTGCCCGCAGCCGATGATGCCTATAGTGGCCCTGTTTCCCATAGCTTAACCGTTCCTTTTCAAGTTTTAGCGCAAAGCGCGGGGTTGCCCTCCACTGCCGCCCGCTGTGCGCCGCTTTGCCCGTTTGGCTGACTTTGCCCGTTTGGCTGGCTCTGCCTGTTTTGCCAGCTCTGCCTGTTTCCGTCCTGCATTTCGGCGGAGCGCCGCATGTATTTGTCCAACGGCTCGAGGCCAAATTCGCCGGCGATGCCGTCCATCGTGAGATCCGCCGACTCCGACGAAAGGACGACCGAGCCGATCAGGCCCGAATCCCTCATGCGCAGCCTGTCGCCGTATTTTCGCTTTGCCGCTTTTATTTTGTCCCAGTTGCAGTCCAGGTGAAAAACCCCGCAATCCATGTTGATCCTGGCCACAACGCTGTGGTGGTAGTTCGTTGACGATTCCAGCAGCTGCCCGTCCGGCGCTATGACAGCGCACGGCAGATTGCTGACGGCGCCCACAAAATGCGCCGTGTTGGCATAGGCCCAGTAATTTTGCATAAGGCCCCCGTGATAAGAGGACGAAAACACAAGCAGGTCAACGTTCTGCCTTTTGTACAGC
>JAISFK010000359.1 GCA_031263625.1 Clostridiales bacterium | reverse complement strand
TTTCGGCGCCGTATGAAAGCGCTTCGTCGAGCAGCGCGCGCAGGTTTTCGAGCGGCGTGTCCGCCGTCATGTTGTTGCCTGCGGCCAGAATCAGGCGGCCGTCCGGCCGGCGGTAGGTGTCGAGCATGAAGCGCACCTCGCGCCGCACGTCCTCCGGCGAACCGTATGGCATGATCCGCTGCAGGTCCATCCCCGCCCAAAAGCAGATTTTGCCGCCGTTTTCGGCGACGACGGCCTTCTCGTCCATCGTGTATTTCTGGATCGGGTGCAGGACGTCCAGCCCGATTTGGCACAGATCGGGTATGAACGGCATGATGTTGCCGCAGCAGTGCATCCACAGGTGCATGCCAAGGCTGTGCGCGTGGTCGATCAGCTCGCTGTAGTAGGGCTTAAAAAATTCCCTGAACACGTCGAGCGAAAAGAACGGCGAGGTCTGCATCCCGATGTCGTCGCTCGTCCAGACCGCGTCCAGCCCAAGCTCGCTTCGCCCGCGCGACAGCACGGCCTTGTAAAAGTCCGTGAGCGCGCGGAACAGCCGGTGAACCTCGTCCGGATGCTCGTAAAAGTCGCAGAGCGCGTTTTCCATGCCGCGAATCGACCAAAGCCGCTCAAAGAGCCAGTACCACCACAGCCCCACGCGGTACTCGCCGTTGTCGGGGGGCGGGCTGGCCGGGATCAGCCCCGGATAGTTGGGGTCGGGGAAGTCGTCCAGCGCGGCGCCGAGCCCGTCCCAGCTGTCGAGCGCGCTGACCGCGTCGAGCGCCACGCCCTCCGGGAACGGGTTGCCGAAGTTGAGCCAGCGGTACGACGGATCGTCCGAGGGCGCGTCAAACACCTGCGGGATCCGCAGCGGTATCTTCACGATGTCGCACGGGTAGTCGGCCAGCACCCTGCGGCACTCGTCCGCTCGCGGCCCGAAAACGTCCGGGTTGATCCACGCGTGTATCGCCATCGGGACTCGCCGCGCGGCGCCCCTGCCCTCCACCGCCCGCTTCACTTCCTCGCGGGACAGCGCGCTGTCCAGGGGGCGCAAGCCGCCTTCCGGCCGCCTTCCGCTGTCCAGGGGGCGCAAACTGCCTGCGTGCAGCGCCATATCCTTCGCCATTGCGCATCGCTCCTTTCGCGTCCGGGCGGCGCCCGCCCGGCGGTTGCCCGACTGCTTTAAAATCCATCCGTCTAGGCAGTTGCGCACGGAAAAGATATTGCGCAACATTCAGCTACAACTATCTTATACTGACGAGCATTTGAATTTTCCATAAACGCGAGCCAGTAATACTCGTTTCCTCTGTCCGACCGCAAACTGCGGTCGGAATTCCCGATCGAACACGAGTATATCACGCCCAAGCCAATCCAACAACCGCAATGCTGCAATGCTGCAATGTCAATGGGGCCTCAATGGGGCATGCGCCCGGCATTCGTCAATCAGTCCTCAAATAGCCCTCAGAGTCCTCAGACAGCTCTCAGGCAATTCTCAGACAATTCTCAAATAGTCCGCAGGCAACTCTCTGGCAACTCTCAGGCAGTCCTCAAGCGGGCAGCTGGGCGGGCAATTTAGACATGCATGCGGCTGGGCGGGCGGCCGACGCGCCTGCGCCCGGAAGAAAAAACAGAAACCGCCAAGTCTTAGCGACTGACGGTTCTGTTCTCGATTTGCAATTCGTAGAATAGGCCACCGTCACAAAGCGGCAATCCTTATATTTATTATACGCCGCGCAATGACGCGGATCAAGCCCTTTTAAAAACAATTCTTGCCCGCAACATCGCATTGTGCTACTATTTGAGATGAGGGAGGCGCGTGGCAATGCCTGAAAAAGTGCATGACAAAGGGTACAAGCGCATTTTGTCAAAAAAGAAAAATTTTCTGGACTTGCTCAAATGCCATGTTCAAGGGGCGTGGGTCAATGAACTGCGCGAGGAGAATTTGGAACTGATCGACAAGCAGTTCATTTTAAAAGATTTCCGCGACAAGGAAGCGGATATTGTCTACAAGGCCACGTTGGACGGCCATCAGGCCATCTTTTACGTGTTGCTGGAGCTTCAGTCAAGTGTGGATTATACGATGCCTTTTCGATTGCTGCTTTATATGGTGGAGGTCATGCGGCGGGCGTTTCTTGATACGGATCAAAAAATCCGTGAAGCAAAAACATTCCGGCTTCCGGCCGTTGTCCCCATCGTGCTGTATAACGGCGGCGAACCGTGGAGCGCCGTCCCGAGCTTTCGGGAGTACCTGGAAGGCCATCAATGGTTCGGGGCCAATGTTTTGGATTTCCAGTATGTACTGCTGAATATCAACAAGATTGACGAAAGCGCGTTGCTGGACATTGCGAATCTGGTCAACGCGGTGTTCTTTTTGGATCAGAAAAACGCGAAAGAAAATCTTCCGGGAAAACTCCGGGCGGCGGCTAAAATCGTAGGGAGGCTTTCAGAAGACCAGCGCGTGGATTTTATTGCGTGGCTTCGGGATGTGCTGTACAAAAAACTCAAAAAGCTGCCGCGCGTCAGGGACGATGTAGAGGGGTTCATTCAGGGGATGAAGGAAGGAGATGGCGGCGATATGACTTACGCGATTGAGCGAATGCTCGACGAACTTGAAGAAAGAGGGATTGAAAAAGGGGTTGACAGGGGAATGCTATTGCGGCTGATCAAACTCATTGACGTCAAAATCCAAAAAAACAAATCCCGCGAACAGATCATTGACGAGTTGGAAATGGACGAAGAAAGCGTCAAGGTTCTTGATCATCTGGAAGAATACCGCGCATTGGCAGAATCCGCAATTCACAATCCGTAAACTGCAGCCGTAAAAATGCAGATCATCGAGGTCCAGTGGGTGTGGTGTTTTGCCTGTTTTGCGATTGGGCCTGTTCGCCGTTTGGGGCGCGTGGTATAATGGGCATATGACAAACCAAAAACGCCCCGTCATACTGCGCAGGCGCCTTATACCGCCTGAAACGGTCTGCCTGTCGGACGACGCGCTCCTGTACAGGGACGGCTCCGTGCTGATCACGAAATGGCGCGCCATACATCCCAGAATGGACTTCGCGGGCGGCGTGTCGGTTTATTTTCTCGACAGGCACTACAAGATCAGCCGGTTTTACGGCCACGACGGCAGCTTCCTGTACTGGTATTGCGACGTGCTGGGCATCAGCCACGACGCCGCGAGCGACACGTACCTCATGCTTGACCTGCTGCTCGACGTCAAGGTTTACCCGGACGGGCGCGTCGAGCTGCTTGATGAGGACGAGCTGCGGGAGGCACTGTCGCGCTCGCTGATCACGCCAGAGCAGTGCCGCAGCGCGAGGGACATTGCGGGCGCCCTGCTCGCGGACATCGCGTCGGGCGCGTTCCCGCCAGATATCTGCAAGGACGCGGCGTACTGGTGAGGCGCGGGCAGGAGGGGAAGAAGGGGACAGAGAGGCGATATTGGCTCACTGGGCATTTGGCGGCGCATCCGGCGAGACGGCCGGCGCGAGCCGCGTTGACCTGCACACGCATTCGAGTTGTTCGGACGGCTCTCTGGCGCCTGTGGAGCTTGTGCGCCGCGCGGCGGGTTGCGGCATTAGGGCGCTTTCGATCACGGACCACGACACGATGGACGGCGTGGGCGCGGCCCTTGGCGCCGCGGCGCAGCTGCCCCCGGAGTGCGGCTTCGTGTTCCTGCCCGGCGTCGAGATAAGCGCCGCGTATGGCGGCGGGGGCAACAGGAATGGCGGCAGGGGCAAGAGCGGAAGCAACAGCGGCGGCAGCGGCGCGGGCAGATGGGGCGGCGGCGCGGGGCCGCCGCGCAGGGAAATCCACATTTTGGGATATTTCCTGCCGCAGGGCGGCGAATCCCTCGCGCCGTTCATCGAAATGATGAAGCGCGAGCGAACCGCCAGAAACCTTAGAATAATCGGCAGGCTGAACGCCCTTGGGGTGCGCGTGTCGGCTGAGGACGCCGAAGCGGAGGCGAAAAAAAGCGTGTTCGGCAGGCCCCACATCGCGGCGGCCCTCGTGAAAAAAGGCTATGCGCGCGATATGAACGGCGCGTTTGAGCGCTACCTGGCATTTGGCGGGAGGGCTTACGCGCCAAAGGAGTCGCCAACGCCCGCCGAGTGCGTGGCCGCCATACACGAGGCCGGCGGCGTGGCCGCCATCGCGCACCCCATGCGCAGCGGCTTGAGGCAGCGAGAGCTGAAAGCCCTGATCGCGGAACTGGCGCCGCACGGGCTGTCCGGCATTGAAGCCTATTACGCGGACAACACGCCGCAGGACACGGCGAACTGCGTGGCCATCGCCAGCGCGTTCGGGCTGATCATGACGGGGGGCAGCGATTTTCACGGCGAGTACAGGAAAAACGTCCGGCTAGGCTCCGGCAGGGGGAACCTCCGCGTGCCCGACGAGCTGCCGGACATTCTGATCGAGCGCCTGCAACGCATGCGGCGCCCGTAATGGCGAAAGGCGGGCAGGCGGGCGCCGGAAAACGTATACTCGTATTCGATTGAAAATTCCGACCGCAATTTGCGGTCGGACAGAGGAAACGAGTATTACTGACTCGCGTTTATAGAAAATTCAAATGCTCGTCAGTATAACTGCGGAACTTGGGCTAATACTTAATGGGGGGGGTGCCGTCAAGCCAATTTATTTCAAGGCTTTTTCCGCTTTTAGCCATTACTTCTTTGCGGCATTTAACACTTTGTCTGTTCCTAATACCCACCACTATCCCCATTAAAATCAAAAATGTAAAAAGAATGACAAAAATGCTTAAAAAACCAGCGTTAAGTACAATCCCTAAACCTAAACTGGCAAGCAAAATCACTACTAATAACGATATAGTCATGGCATTATAAATAATTGCTTCCGACCATGATTGTACTTTTCGACATTTAGGGCATTTATTTTTCGGTAATAACCTCATGTTTATAGGAGCGCCTTTTTCCAGTCTTTCCTCAATGTCACGAATTTCCGCAATAAGATTTTTATTCGCCGCTGTGTTCAATGTGCTGTTGTTTTGAACACGCGAATCCGAGGAATATACAACCCCCTTGTATGTTATATCTGCCTTGGCGGTAATCTTTCCGTCAAACCAGTCTGTTGTATGCCCGCAATCTTCACAGGTAAAACGATACTGGATTTTTTTCTCGGCGGTTTGCGTAACTTGCGTTTTAACATTTGCCACGTTGAGCCCTCCTAAAATATTTCCATTAAATCTTGATAACAGTATTATATCCCACGTTGCGTTCCTGATGGCATGCTCCGAGTATACAAACGGATTTTCGTCAAATGCGGTTTCGTTCCTCCATGAACAGCAAGGCCAACAGTATACTCCACCAAATATGCGGCTTTCGCCTATTTGCCTCTCGCCGCCTAGGGCGCCGCTCTTATGCGTCTTATGCGTTATGCGTAGAGCGCGTGCAAAAGCTCGCCGACCTGCTCCTTCGTCACGCCGACGCCCGGCACGGAGTCCAAGCGCCTGCCGTCGTCGCTCACGAACGTCGGGACAGCCCACACCTTCTGTTCCTCGTAGGCGTGGTCGTTCGCCTGCTGCAGCGCCTTCTCGTACACCTTGCCCTCAAGCGCCTGCGCGAAGGCGTCCGCGTCAAGGCCCAGCTCCTTGGCCAGCTCGGCGAGCGACGCGATGTCGTCGATGCGCTTGCGCTCCTCGAAATACGCGCGGTACAGGCGCTCGTGGTAGGCCAGCTCGTCGCCGCCATGCTCTTTCACAAAGAGCGCCCCCTGAACGGCCAGATCCTCGTATGGCATGTGCTCCGGCTCCTCGACCTTCGGGTGCGCCTCGACGGGGCGCCACGCGATGTCCGCGCCGGGGTATTTCGGCAGCAGCTCCTTGAGATACCCATGCCCGCGATAGCAGAACGGGCACGTATGGTCAAAAAACACTTCCAGCTTTGGCATAACTTTTAGCCTCCTGTAAATTTATACTGACGAGCATTTGAATTTTCCATTAACGCGAGTCAGTAATACTCGTTTCCTCTGCCCGACCGCAAATTGCGGTCGGAATTCCCAATCGAACACGAGTATATATTGCGCCAGCCGCGCAACCGAGAGCCGCGCCGGCGGGCGCCCGCTGCGGCGGTCCCGCGCCTCACCACACGTCGAAGCTGATGTTGCCCGCGCCGTCGAAGGCGAAGCTTTCGGGGCCGCCGACGACCTCTATCGCCGCATGGGCCCGCGCGCGCTCGATCATGGCCTCGGAAATGTACATGCGATCCATGCGCAGCGTGTTCTTGATCCTCACAATCTGCGGACGCTCCGCGTCTATCTCGTTGCACGTCTTGATCGCCGCGCGCACGGCCATGAGGTCGTTCGCGAAGATCAGCGGCAGCTTGCCCGACGTCGGCAGCGTGTTCGTCAGAACGTTCGGGTACGTCATTTCAAAGTCAAACTTGTCAAAAGCCCTGGCCACCGTGTAGTCGGCGAACCCCAAGCCGATGCCGTTGCCGTGCGACTGCTCGGTTATGTCCAGCACGACGCAGCGCTGGGCGTCCGCCCCGCCCGAAACGTCCGCGGTCGGGAAGCGCCCCGTTATGTTGGGGTCCATGCCCGATCCGCTGATGTTCTTGCCTATCTCGTCCACGATCAGCACGTCGAACGGGCTGAGCAGTATGGACGGCATATGCGCCCGCGCCTCGTCCAGCAGCGCCGGCTCTTCGTCCAGCAGGCTCTCCGCCGGGATCGCCTTTATCGTCCTCGTCTGGTCGTATGCGTTCTCGACGAGCCCCAGGCCGAACAGCAGGCCCGTGCGCTCCAGCGCCAGGGCGGCGGCCTCCTGAATGTTGCGCGACATGTGCCGCAGGCCGTGCGAGTGGCACGCCTCCGCGCCGCGCTGCTTGCCCAGCCCTATGACGATCTGCTTGGCGAGGCCGCTCTCGATCCTGCCGCGAAAGTCCGTGTGGGGCTTGACGCGGTTGAGCAGGATGACGCCGTCGGCCTTTCGCGCGCTCGCGTCGAAAAACACGCGGACGCCGTGCGGCGTCTCCCCGATCGGGACGGCGTCCATCGACGACACTATCGGGCACCCCACGAGCGCCTCCGTCACGCCGTAGTCCTCCAGCACCTGCCGCTGCCCCTCCGCAGTCGCCCCGCCGTGGCTGCCCATCGCCGGCACGATGAACGGCTTCGCGCCCGCCGACCGGACAAAGCCGGCCAGCGTCTTCGCTATGAGGGCGATGTTGCTGATCCCCCGGCTGCCCACCGCTATCGCTATCGCGTCGCCCGGCCGCACCCTGTCCAGCGTGTTGGGGCGCGCCAGCGCGCGGGCGACCGCCTCCGCGATGCCCGCCTCTGGTATGCGCCTGCCGTCAAAGAGCTGCCTGATACTGTAAAACTCCGGCAGGGGCCGGCTGCCGATCAGCCTGGCCGCCATGCCGCCGTCCGCCGCGCGGTGGCGCGCCCCGCAACCATCGTGCGCGCGGGCGCGCGCGGCCCCATGCGCTTCCATGCACGCTTCCGTGCGAGCGCCCGCATGTGCGCCCCCGCTGCCCCCGGCGCCTCCCGTGTCCACGGCGCCGCCGACACCTCCGGCGCCCATATGCGCGCCCTCGCCCGCTCGCCCATTCGCTTCCGTGCGAGCGCCCGCATTCGCGCCCCCGCTGCCCCCGGCGCCCTCGCCAGCTTCAATGCCGCCGGCGCCCCCGCTTGCGCCCATATGCGCGTCCTTGCGCGCTTCCCCATGCGCGTTGCCCATAGCTTTTTAGCCGCCTTTCGCGAATTGGCGCCGGAGCGGGGGGTGGGGGGGCGCCGCGCCTGTCGCCCAAGCCATGCGCCCGCTCGCGCCCCCGCCCTGCGCCATTTGCTTGATTGCTAGAAGCGCGCGCGCTTCTTGTAGTGCGTGTGCAGCAGCTCGTGCGCCTTGTGCGAGCCCGGCTTGGACAGGTACTCGGCGTACAGCTTCTTCATGAGCGGGCTCTCGTGCGACTTCCTGAGCGGCATGTTCTTGTCCGCGCTGTACAGCGCCGCCGCGCGCACGGCCTTCAGATCCACGAAGTTGCGCACGGAGGCCGGCTGCACGGGCTGCCCGCCGCCGTTTATGCAGCCGCCGGGGCATCCCATGATCTCGATGAAGTGGTAGCTCTTCTCGCCGCTCTTCACCGCGTCGAGCAGCCTGGCCGCGTTCTGCAGCCCCGACGCCACCGCCACGCTCACGTCCATCCCGGCCACGTGGTACGTCGTCTCCTTTATGCCCTGCGTGCCGCGAACCTCCTCGTAGTCAACGCTCTCGAGGTCCTCGCCCGTCAGCTCGTCCACGGCCGTCCGGAGCGCCGCCTCCATGACGCCGCCCGTCGTGCCGAATATGACCGCCGCCCCCGTCGAGTCGTTCAGCGGCGCGTCGAACGCCTCGTCCGGCAGCTCGGCGAAGTGTATGCCCGCGCGGTTGATCATGCGGCTGATCTCGCGCGTCGTGAGCGCCACGTCCACGTCCGCGACGCCGTACTGCTCCTCCGCGTCGCGCCCGACCTCGAACTTCTTGGCCGTGCAGGGCATGACGCTCGCCACGAAGATGTCCTTCTTGTCTATGCCCATCTTCTCGGCGTACCAGGATTTCGCTATCGCGCCGAACATCTGCTGCGGCGACTTGCACGTTGACAGGTTCGGGATGAACTCTGGGTACTTGTGCTCGCAGAACTTGACCCAGCCCGGCGAGCAGGACGTGATCATGGGCAGCGTGCCGCCCTCCTTCACGCGCTCCACGAACTCGTGCGCCTCCTCCATGATCGTCAGGTCGGCCGAGAAGTCCGTGTCGAACACGCCGTCGAAGCCCAGCCTGCGCAGCGCCGCGACCATCTTGCCCTGCACGTTCGTGCCGACCGGGAAGTCGAAGCACTCGCCCAGCGTCACGCGGATCGACGGCGCCGTCTGCACGATCACGTGCTTCGTCGGGTCGGCCAGCGCCGCCCACACCTTGTCCGTCTCGTCCTTTTCGTATATCGCGCCCGTCGGGCACACGACGATGCACTGCCCGCAGGACACGCAGGCGACGTTGCCCAGGTCCTCGTCGAACGCGCAGCCGATGTGCGTGTTGAAGCCCCTGTCGTTGGGGCCTATGACGGACACGTTCTGCCAGCGCGAGCACGCCGCGACGCAGCGCCTGCACAGTATGCACTTGTTGTCGTCGCGCTTCATGTGGACGGCCGTGTCGTCAACCGGGTACTCCGGGTTGTGGCCGTCGAAGCGCCCCTCGTCGTCCACGCGGAAGTCCTTGCACAGCTTCTGCAGCTCGCAGTTGCCGCTGCGCACGCAGGACAGGCACTGGCGGTGGTGCGTGGACAAAATCAGCTCCAGCGTCAGCTTGCGCGACTTGAGCACGAGCTGCGACGACGTGCTCACCTCCATGCCCTCGCTCACGGGGTACACGCAGGACGCGACGAGCGTGCGCGCGCCCTTCACCTCGACCACGCATATGCGGCACGCGCCGATCGCGTTGATCTCCTTCAGATAACACAGCGTCGGGATCTCAATCCCCAGCGTCCTCGCGGCTTCGAGGATCGTGGCGCCCTTCGGCGCGGAAACGGGCATCCCGTTGATTTTCAGGTTTACCATGTCACTCATAATATTTTAGCCCTATCCTCTCTAGCGTCTCGCAATCGCGCCGAATTTGCACGTGTCCATGCAGGCGCCGCATTTTATGCACACCTTGGGGTCGATCTCGTGTGGCTGCCTGCGCTCGCCGGAGATTGCGCCGACCGGGCAGACCTTCGCGCACATCGTGCAGCCCTTGCACTTGTCCGCGAGTATGGCGTATGTCAGGAGCGACTTGCACACGCCCGACGGGCAGCGCTTCTCCACGACGTGGGCCACGTACTCGTCGCGGAAGTAGCGCAGCGTCGAGAGCACGGGGTTGGGCGCCGTCTGGCCCAGCCCGCACAGCGAGTTGAGCTTGACGTGGTTGCACAGCTCCTCGAGCGTGTCCAGGTCCTCAAGCTCCGCCTTGCCCTCGGTTATCTTCTCCAGCAGCTCCAGCATGCGCCTCGTGCCGATCCGGCAGGGGGAGCACTTGCCGCAGCTCTCGTCCACCGTGAAGTCGAGGAAGAACTTGGCGATGTCCACCATGCAGTTGTCCTCGTCCATGACGATGAGCCCGCCCGATCCCATCATGGAGCCGATCTCGATCAGGTTGTCGTAGTCTATCGGGACGTCCATGTGCCGCGCGGGTATGCAGCCGCCGGAGGGGCCGCCCGTCTGCGCGGCCTTGAACTTCTTGCCGTCTGGTATGCCGCCGCCGATCTCCTCGATGATCTCGCGCAGCGTCGTGCCCATCGGGATCTCGACGAGGCCCGTGTTGTTGATCTTGCCGCCGAGCGCGAACACCTTCGTGCCCTTGCTCTTGGCCGTGCCCATGGACGAGAACCACTCGCTGCCCAGGAGGATGATCCTCGGCACGTTCGCGTAGGTTTCGACGTTGTTCAGGATCGTGGGCTGCGCGAACACGCCCTTCTGCGCCGGGAACGGCGGCCTCGGCCTCGGCTCCCCGCGCTTGCCCTCTATGGACGTCATGAGGGCGGTTTCCTCGCCGCAGACGAACGCGCCCGCGCCGAGCCTGATCTCCAGGTTGAAGTCAAAGCCGGTCCCGAGGATGTCCGTCCCGAGCAGGCCGTTCTCGCGCGCCTGCTCGATGGCTATGCCGAGGCGCTTGACGGCGATCGGGTACTCGGCCCTGACGTACACGTAGCCCTGGTTGGCGCCGATGGCGTAGCCCGCGATGGCCATGGCCTCAACGACGACGTGCGGGTCGCCCTCCAGCACCGAGCGGTCCATGAACGCGCCGGGGTCGCCCTCGTCGGCGTTGCAGCACACGTACTTCTGGTCGGACTCGTTCTGCCGAGCGAGCCGCCACTTGGTGCCCGTCGGGAAGCCCGCGCCGCCCCTGCCGCGCAGCCCGGACGCGCTGATGATCTCGACCACCTGGTCGGGCGTGTACTCCGTGAGGCACTTGCCGAGCGCCTGGTAGCCGTCCTGGGCAATATACTCCTCTATATTCTCCGGATCTATGACGCCGCAGTTGCGCAGGGCGACGCGCAGCTGCTTTTTGTAGAACGACGTCTGGTTGAGCGACTCGATCCCGCTGTCCGTGACCGTTTCCTGGTACAGCAGCCTCGTCACGATCCTGCCCTTCAGCAGGTGCTCGCTCACGATCTCCGGCACGTCCGCGGCCTTCACCATCGAATAGAAGCTGCCCTCCGGGTAGACTATCATGATGGGGCCAAGGGCGCACAGGCCGAAGCAGCCCGTAGTGACGACCCTGACCTCGTCCGCCAGCCCCGCGCCCTCTATCTCGCGGTTGAGCGCCTCAATCAGGGTGGCGCTGCCAGACGACGTGCAGCCCGTGCCCCCGCAAACCAAAACATGAGAACGATACATTATGCTTCCTCATCTCCCTATTTTCCGAAATAAACACTCC
>JAISFK010000346.1 GCA_031263625.1 Clostridiales bacterium | reverse complement strand
GGGGTATATCAGCGTGTCGGCCGCACAGGGCTCGGTCGGGGTCGCGTACTATCAGGGCGAGCTGAGGGCGCCGGAGAGCAGGCTGTTCCGGTTCGGCGCCGCCGTCCTGGACATCGCGGGCGGCTGGACGGAGCTTGCGCGGCTTGAAACGCTCAAGTACGTTCCGGGATAGCGGGCGCAGGCGGACAGCATCGGAACGGATCGGGTCGGGAAGGGGAAAATGCCGTTGGGCAAGCGCGTTTTTCGCAGAATTATAGCCAATGCGGGCCGCGAGGACGGCGTGGCGATGATCATGGTGCTCACCATCATCTTCGTCATGTCAACGCTGGGCGGCATTGTGCTGCTATCGACGCTCGGAAACGTCAGGATGAGCGCCAAGTACACGGACTGGACGCGGGAGTACTACGAGCTGGACGCGCTCGCGGAGGAGCGGCTGCAGTTGCTGGACAGCCTGCTGATCCGCGCCGAGGCGTATGCGTTCGGCTACATGTCCGGCGAGCTGTACCGCCTGGACAGCTCCGTGCCGCCCGTCACCGGCGACAGCGCGACCGAGCTGGGCGAGAAGGCCGCGCACGGCGTTTACAGCGCGTGGTACAACGGGGTGTACTCGCCCAGCCTTGCGAACGCCGGCACGGACGCCGAGCTGCTGGACGACGGAGTGTACAACAGCCTGTTCCCCAGGTTCAACGACGAGTATTTCCAGCGGCTGTACTACTACTACGCGCACAGGCTGATACTGCGGGAGATCGAGTCCGGCAGCCTGGAGGCGGTCGAGCTGACGCCCGCGATGGAGGGCTTTGCGGGCATGACGGACGGCTACGCCGCCGGCGAGAACGGCATGAAGGTCACGATTGACGTGGGCGACGCGCGCGACGAGTACAGGAAGCATGTCACCGTGACGGCCTACGTGACCTCGCCAAGGTTTGGATACGGCACGGAGTCCGAGGACGCGCCGTTCAGGGCCAACCCTGTGTGGGGCAACGCGCTCGCGGCGGGCGGCTCCATTGTATTCGCTCCCGGCGCTGCGGCGCCCGGCGCGGCGCCCGGCGGAGGTCAGGCTGCGGCCGGCGGGCAGAGCGTGGCCATATACGGCGACGTGACGGCGCAGGACGCCAACGAGTACTACCCCGACATCGGCGGCTACGCCACGCTGGAGGGCAACGGCAACGGCATAGCCAGCGACGGCGCCCAGGTGAGCATTTACGGCAACGTCTACTCGCGCGGCGACGTGCATGTGACGGGGAGCGGCGGCAGCATATCCGTGTACCGCTATCAGAGCGGGTTCGGCAGCGAGTACAAGAAAAATGCCTACGGCAACACGCTGTACATGGACACGTCCGTCCTGCCCGCCATGATCCAGCGCTACACGCAGGCCGAGGACGGCGCCTGGGACCGGGCGTTCATCCCGTTTTTCTACAGGGACTGGCTGGGCGGGAACGTCTACTGCAACAGCCTGGCGATCGAGGAGGGCGCCGACGGCGCGTTCATCGGCGTATACAACGGCCTTGCCAGCCCGCCCGGAGGCGGCGGGAGCGACGGCGCAGGCGTGGGCGGGAACGACGGCGCGGGCGCAGCGCTGGCTGGAACCGTCTGGACGCTGGACGACGTGCAGAACAGCGGCCGCGACTCGACGATATCCATAGACGGCAATTTGATCGGCATCAGCTCGGACGCGACGTTTGGCGACCACACGGCCAGCAGCGCCGTGATCAACACGCACTGGGAGAGCAGCCGCATCGTGCTGGGCGGCGCGGTAGTCATGCCGGGCACGGCGTTCATGCGCTTTGACGGCGTGAACGACCTGTTCGAGGAGGACACGTTTTTTGAGACGGCGGAGAGCGTGACCGCGCAGAACAGCGGCATACTGCGGGCGTACATGGAAAAGCCGGCCGTGGAGCCCGAATCCATATACTACTACGACCGCTTCGTTCTGAACACGGAGCGGGGCCTTTCGGACTTCTTCCTCGTTAACTACGACGTGCTCGCCGACAAGGTCGTCCACCTCGCGCGGAACCTGTCGGGGCGCGTGCCGGACACGGGCATAGTGGTGGGCGACGCGCTGGAGGGGTACGCGCGCGGCGCGATCATCGCCGAGAAGGCGAGCGGCGGCAAGGTCATGCTGGGCGGCGCCGAGATCGGCGATTTGGCCGACTATCAGGAAATAGCGAATTACGCGCAGAACTATCTGGCGTATTCGGAGATCAAGGACTCGCTGAAGGCGGCGTTTTCTGCCAAGACGGAGGCGTTCGGGACGAGCGGCTTCACGTTTGGCGACCTCGTGGATCCTATGGCCATTCTGGATTCGTCCGGCGCCGTCAGCGCGGATCTGGACGGCGCGATCACGTATCTCGTCGGCGACAGCGAGCTGGATCTCAGCGAGGACAGGTCGGGGATCGTGTACTGCGCGGCGCCCGCGCAGGGCGGCAGGCCGACGCTGACCATCACGGGCGACGGCGCGTTCAGGGGCGCCATCATATGCGAGGGGGACATAGCGATCACGGGGAGCCCGACCATCAGGCACGACGAAAACCTGATAGCCAGGATCATCCTGTTCTACCCCGGCGCGCAGGCGTTTTTCAGGCCCGGCGAGATGGGCGCCGCGAGCTACGTTCGCATACTGAGGGTGTCGCAGGCCATGGAGAAGATCAAGTCGGAGCGCTACGCGCTGGACGACTGGAGGGAATGGCAGGAATAGAGGAAACGAGTATTACTGACTCGCGTTTATGGTAAATTCAAATGCTCGTCAGTATAGCAGGCGGCGGGAGCGGCGGGAGCAGGCGGCAGGGCGCGTTTATGAGAGGTAGAGCGGGATTGGGAAAAAGGATATGGGGCGTCGCTTTTGCGGCGCTGCTGGCGGCGGTTTTGGCTGCGGCGCCGCTCGTGGCGTGGATGGCGGGCGGCCTTGCCGAGCCTGCGGCTGAGGCGGGCGCGGGGAGCGCGGGGGCTTTGGGCGCATATGAGGGCGCTGCGAGCGCTGGCACGGGCGTTGCAAGCTCTGGCAGGGATGTTGCAGGCGTTGGAGCGGCTGCCGGCGCCGTGCGCTTGGGCGCAGGCGGCGCAAGCGCGGACGG
>JAISFK010000189.1 GCA_031263625.1 Clostridiales bacterium | reverse complement strand
GCTTTTCGCGGCTGCACGGACGACTTTTGCGCCATAGGCGACTGCCGCGCCGTCGGGCAGGTGCTCGGCGCCATGCACGACGGCTATGACGCGGCGTGCCGCCTGTAGCGCGGGCTTTTTATCTTATTTTTGGGAGGGCTTATGCCATGGGAACGATGTACAAGGTGAAAATTACGGTCATCAGGAGGGAGTGCTACGCGGATCTGGCGGAAAAATACCTCGCGGACGGGAAGTCTTTCGGCGCCTGCCCCGTGTTCAGCGACGGGCAAGAATTTGTGGCGGACGGCTTTTTGTCCTGCCCGGAGGGCTTCTGCGCCGAGGCGTGGCAGAATATCTGGAGCTACGCCCTCGCCATCAGCCGGGGCGGGACGTTCGCCCCGTACACGAAGGACGAAAACAAGTGGGTGTGCTGCTGCACGGACGGCTTGAGGCCGGTCAGCTTCCTGCTGGAGAGGGGCCCCGCGATGTAGGGCGACAGCAAACACTATTTTCCGCCGCCCGCCCAAAGATTTTGGGCGGGATCTATTTGAGAATAGTTTTGAGAATAGCCTTGAGAATAGTTTGAGTCGTTTTGAGGCATATATCCATGAAATGCGTTATGGCTGCCGCAGCGGCGCGGTGATACAATGATCGCGAATGCGGCGATGGCTTGGACTTTTGGCCAGCGCGGGCGCGAGCGCGAGCATAGGCGCGGGCGGGAACGCAGGCAACGATCCATGCGCTGGCCCATGCCCTAGCCCAAGCGGCGGCCCAGGCCCTGATCCAAGCGGTGGCCCAAAGTGTTTGCCGCCGTTGCGACGGCGCGAGGGGAGTGGATGAAAATGCCTCACAGTTTGCCTGAACCGGCGGGCGGGCGCTCGGATCTTTGCGTGACGGTTTCGCCCAACGGGCTGCTGTCGCTCACGATTTACATCGAGGACGGCGGCCGGCTGTTCTACAGGGTGGACAAAGCCAGCGTTGCTGGCCCCACCGGCGTTGCTAGCTCTGTCGGCGCTACCGGCTCTGCTGGCCCTGCCACCCAAGTCGGCTCCATCGCCGTCATCGAGCCTTCCAGCCTGGGCATAAAGACGGGCGACACGGACTTCTATGACGGCATGGCTTTCGTTTCCACCGAGGTGACGTCATGGAACAACACGTATTCCATTCCTGGCGGCAAAAAAAGCGTCTATGTCGACAACGCCGTGCAGAGGGAATATGTCGTGCAAAAAGACTCGCGGCCGCTCAAAATCATCATAAGGGCCTATGACGACGGGATCGCGTTCCGATACCGCATCCCCGGCCCAGGCGCCGCCAATGTCGAAAAAGAATACACTGAATGCCGCCTCCCCGACGGCACGGGCGGCTGGGGGCACCCGTGGGTCAACACATACGAGGGGTTCTGGCAATACTACGACCCTGCGTCGCTGGCCGGCGCCGAGGTGACTATGCCGTTTCTCGCGTCAATCAACGGCGGCGCCGTCTGGGCGCTACTCACAGAAGCCAGCGTGTACAATGCCGACGGCACATACTGCCCGTCCGTCCTCAAAGGGAGCGCCGGGGGGCACATGCAGTTCAGCTACGCTGCGGATCAGTCCGCGTATGGCGACAGGCTTGAGGTCGCCCTGCCGTTCCAGACGCCGTTCAGGGCCGCGATTATTGCCGGTAGCCTGAATGAGCTTGTGAATTCGACGCTGGCGGAGAATTTGAACCCCGCGCCGAAGATTGCCGACACGAGCTGGATACGGCCTGGCAGGGCGGCGTGGTCATGGTGGAGCGAGGACTATTTTGGCGACCCCGGCGTCCCCGAGGGATATCGGGGCGTAATTTTCTCGTGCGCCCGCCAGAAGGAATACGTAGATTTTGCCGCATCCATGGGCTGGGAGTATGTGACGGTTGACGCAGGATGGGCAAAATGGACTGACGGCTCCGTTGCCGAACTATGCGAATACGCGGCGCCAAAGGGCATCGGGATTTTCATATGGGGAAGCCCCTATGTTCACACGCCCTACGGCGCGAGCAGGATGAACATCAGGAAGTGGGCGGGCTGGGGCGTCGCGGGGCTGAAGATTGACATGACGCAAAACGACTCGCAGGTTGGAATGAGCTTCCTCGAGGCGACGGCCGACTACTGCGCGGAGCTGGGATTGATGGTTTTTTTCCACAACGCGACAAAGCCGGGAGGGGAAAACAGGACCTGGCCGAACGTAATCGGCTCGGAAGCGGTTTTGGGCGCGGAGCACTACAAACTATACTGGCCGCCGGCGCCCACCGCCTACCATAACTGCGTCCTGCCGTTCTCCAGGAACGTGCTCGGCTCCATGGACTACACGCCCGTAGCGCTCAGCAACGGGAACAAAAACACGACGCAGGCCCACCAGCTGGCCCTGTCCATAGTTTTTGAGTCGAGAATCCAGAACTATGCCGACTCCATCGACGTTTACAGGGTTTGGAAAGGCGCTGAACTTCTGTGCGCCGTTCCCGCATCCTGGGACGAAACGCTGGTGCTCGGCGGCTTTCCCGGCAACTATGCCATTATAGCGCGGCGCAACGGCGCGGACTGGTATGTCGGCGCTATTACCGACAGCGCGGGAACAGCGGAAATTCAGCTTTCCTGCCTGGGCCTGGAGGCGGGCAGCTACAGCGCGTATATCTACAAAGACGGTTCGGCGCCCGAGTTTCTTGACAAGGAGATCGCCGTGGCGGATTCCTCCACGACTCTGTCGATTCCCATGCTAAAAGGCGGCGGATGCGCCATCCTGCTCTCCAAGGCGACAGTGCCGGCCATGCCCGCCGACCCCTACACGCCCTACGAGGCCGAGGACGCCGAGTTGATCGGCGCGGCGGCCGTCCAGGCTTGCGCCAACTGCTCGGGCGGCAAAAAGGTCGGCCATCTGGGCTTCGCGGGCGAGATTGTGTTTTCCGTGACAGTGCCGGCGGCGGGCGAATACAAGGTCAGGCTGTACTATCTGACGGCAAGCGAGAGATGGATCCGCTGCAGCGTGAACGGCGGGCCGGGCGTCCTCCTGAAAATCGGGCTTGACTCGGGGAGCTTTGACGTTGTGAGGATATACGGCACCTCGATGCCGCTGGACAGCGGGGCCAACGCCATCAGGTTCTATCACGACGACTGGGCGCCGGATCTCGACAAAATCGGCATACTCGTCGAATAGTGCGCACCAGGCACCAGCAAGCGGCGGCGCGGGCCAAGCGCGGGCGCGAACAGCTCGCGCTTGGCCCGCGCTTTTATGCTCGGCAATCCTGCGCATGAAGACATGCGGCCCCGTTCGTTCGGGCACCGCATGTTTTATGTGTTTTTATATTTTATAGGCTCGATATATTGCACATATTGCCCATATTGCCTAGCCGCCCTGAAGCGCCAAGCGATTCTGGTAGTTTCTCGTGTATATGGCCTCGACGGACGCCGCTCCGTTCGCGTCCAGCTCCGCGAGCATTTTGGCGTATTCGGCCTGGACGTCCGCATCGCTGGCGGCGAACGCCATCTTGGAGAATCCCTGGTCGATGATGTCATTCAGCTTTTGCTCGACAAGCGCGTCCGGGGTGCCGCCCAGCGGGCCGAGATCGTCGTACACGGCCGTGTCCCAGCCAGAACCTTCCATGGACACGCGGGCGTGGACAGTGATCGCGTCAACATCGTATTTCGTCACCAGGTCGAACGGCGTGCCGTCCGATCCGAACCCGTTCTTGACGAACCACGTCCACTTGCGGATCCCGGTTTCCTTTGAAAAGGCGCCCCAGTCGTTGCGGAATCCGGGCAGAATCTCCGGCCTGGGCTGGTGCTTGCCGTCCACGATGTCCCAGTGCAGCCCCTCGACGCCCCACAGCAGGAGATACTGGCCTTCCTCGCTGGCCAGGCTGTTCATGAACTCGATCGTCTCCACCGGGTGGCGGTTGGATGCCGTGATGCCGATCGCGTCCCACCCGAGCGAGCTGCGCGGGCTGAACGTCGTGGCATTGGGATCCGTGCCGTCGGCCACGACCCTGAACATATAGAACTGCCTGTCGGTGTCCTGCCCGCCGTCGTCGCGGAACACGCTGTTCGCGTCGCTGGCGTAGCCGCCGCCGTAGGCCATTACCTGCCCGCTTATGAGCTTCTGATTGAAGATGTCGTCCTTGTTGACGGGCCACTCCTTGTCCATCAGGCCGTCCCGGTAGAGCTGGTTGACGAACCTGGCCATTTCGAGGTAGCGCGGGTCGCGGACGTCCAGCTGGAGCTGCCCGCCGTCCTGCTCATAGTAGCGCTTCATGCCGTACATGCCCTTGAACGTGCTGAACACGGTTTCCATGTACTCGCCGTTGACGGTGAAGGGGATGGCGCTGCCGTCGCCCGAATACTGGGCCTTGAAAGCGGCCAGCATTTCCACGAACTGCCGCTGCGTGAACGGGTCGCCCCTTTCCGCCTGCGCGCCGTAGCCCATCTCCTTCAGCAGGTCCATGCGGATGTTGATGCCGCGGCCCGGGTCGGGGTCAACGCCGTACCAGTTGTTCAGAAAGTAGTTCTTGCCGTCCTCGTAGAGGCTTTTTTTCAGGACGTCGCCGTACATGGCCTTGATGTCCGGACCGTGCTCGTCAATCAGATCGTTCAGGGCGATCAGCCCGCCCGCGGCGATGTACTGGTTGACGATGTCGCTGCGGCGGTCCATCAGCACGATGTCCGGCAGCTCCCCGCTGGCCAGCAGCAGGCTGAGCTTTTCCTCCGGGTTGCCGGTGGGCTGCTGGATCTCGAGATTGATGCCGGTTCTCTCGGCGACTTCCAGCGCCACCGGATCGCTGAAGGCTTCGCCGGAGTTCTTGTCGAAGAATGTCAGCGTAATCCGCTCGCCGGCCGCCCCGCCTGCCGCAGCGCCGTCCCCGGCGCCGCCTGCGGCTTCCGTCCCGCCGTCCGCGTCGCCTGATCCGCCTTCGGCGCTTCCTGCCGCATCGCCCGCGCCCGCCGCAACGGAAGCACCGCTGTCCGCAGCCCCCGCGTCGCCGCCGGCCCCCTGGGCCTGGGTCGCGCCCGCCGCCGGCGAGCCTTCGCCGCCGCCCTGCCCGCAGCCGGGCAGAATTAAGGCGGCCGCCAGCAGCGCCGCCAGAATCGCCCAGTGCGCTCTCGCCCTCGTGCCTTTCGTGCCTTTCATGCCTTTCGTGCCTTTCGCGCCTTTCATGCTTTTCATGCTTGCCACTGTTCCTTCCTTTTCATGTTTTTGCACAGTTCTCGCGTTTGAAAGCCTCGCTTCCAAACTCCCTCCTTCTTTTTGTTTGGCGTTTTATACTCGTGTTCGATTGGGATTCCGACCGCAATTTGCGGTCGGACAGAGGAAACGAGTATTACTGACTCGCGTTAATGGAAAATTCAAATGCTCGTCAGTATATATAACTGGGCAATATTATTTCAATATCAGCCCTTGGCGGTATCAGCCCTTGACGGCGCCGACCATCATCCCTTTTATGAAGTATTTTTGCAGGAACGGGTACGCCAAGATGATCGGGACGGTCGTGACCATCGTGACCGCCATGCGTATGCTCTCGCTGGAAACCGGGAGCCGCTTGGAATCCTGGGCCAGCTGTTGGGCCTGGCTCATCATGGCGCCGGTCTGGTACTGGTTGAGTATCCGCACGAGCTCCGCAGACAGCGTCGTCAGGCTGGGCTTGCTCGTGTATATGTAGGAGTCGTACCAGGAATTCCAGTGGCTGATGGCCGAGAACAGCACGACCGTGGCGATGATGGGCAGGCACAGGGGAAATATGATCCGCGCGAAGATCACGAGGTCGTTCGCGCCGTCCAGCTTCGCCGACTCCTCAAGCTCTGCCGGGAGGCTTTCCATGTACGTGCGCACCAGAATCATCCAGAAGACGTTCACGAGGCCCGGCAGAATGAACACCTGGAATGTGTCGATCAGGCGCAGGGACTTGATCACCATGTAGGAGGGGATCAGGCCGCCGCTGAAGTACATGGTCATGATAAAGTAGAGCGAGATAAAGCGGCGCCCAGGCAGGCTACGCTTGCTCAGGCCGTAGGCCAGCATGGACACGGCGGCGACAGTCAGCGGCACGCCGATCGCCGTCCTGGCCACCGACGTCTTCGCGGCGCGGGGGATCGCCTCGTTTGCGAACACCGCCTTGTAGCTGTCCAGCGAAAAGCTGCGCGGCCACAGCATGGCGCCGCCTTTTATCGTGTCGCCCGCGTCGTTCAGGGACAGGACGAATATGTTCCAAAAAGGGAAGAAAGTGGCGATGAGGACAAGCAGCAGAAAAATGCGCACTGCCGCCTGCCCCAGCCGATCCATCGCGCCGTATTTTTTCATGCCCGCATGGCCTCCTTTCGCGCCGCCTCGAAAAAATGTGTTGCAGGCCCGCTTGCCGCCAGCCGCCCAGCCGTCTGGCGGCGCACCCCGTCAGAACAGGTGGCTGGTCTTCATCGCCTTCGCGGCCTGGTTGACCCCAAGCACCATCACGAACGCCACCGCCGACTTGAACAGGCTGACCGCCGTGGCGTAGGAATACGCGCCGTTCTGTATGCCGTATCGGAACGAGTAGGTGTCGATGACGTCCGAAAATTCCCTTGTCAGCGGATTCCCCAAAAGAAAATACTGGTCAAAGCCGGTGTTGAGCAGGTTGCCGATATTGAGAATGAGCAGGATCGCGATCGTCGGGCGCAGGGAGGGCAACAGGATGTGCCAAATCTGCCGCAGGCGGCCCGCGCCGTCCACCTGGGCGGCCTCGAACAGCTCGGCGCTGATGGCCGTGATCGCCGCCAGGTACATAATCGCGTTGTAGCCCATGTCCTTCCAGGTGTTCGACGCGGCGATCACGCTCCAGAAATACCTGCCGTCCTGGAGGAACATGACGCTCTCGCCGACGAGCCCCAGCTTGAGCAGCAGCTGGTTTAGCGCGCCGCCGGCGGACAGCAGCGTGACAATGATGTTCGCCGCGATGACCCAGGAGACGAAGTACGGCAGGTACGAGGCCGTCTGCACCACGCGCTTGAAAATCCTGCCCCTGCACTCGTTGAGCATGATGGCGAGCGAGATGGCGGCCACGGTGCCCAGCGACAGCGAGAGAACGCTGGAGGCCAGCGTGTTCCGCATGACGCGGAAAAAATCCTGGCCGGCAAAAAAGTAGCGGAACCACTCCGTCCCCACGAACTTGCTCCGAAAGAGCGTGGGCCAGAAATTCCCCAGCTGAGGCCGAAAGTCCACAAAGGCCATGTACAGCCCCGCCAGCGGCAGGTAGGAGAACAGGAATACCAGCACCGCTCCCGGCAAAATCATCAAGTAGAAATATTTGTGCGCTATAATCCTTTTTGCCAAACCATGCCGCATATGGCGTCACCTCACCGCTTATACTGACGAGCATTTGAATTTACCATAAACGCAAGTCAGTAATACTCGTTTCCTCTGTCCGACCGCAAATTGCGGTCGAAATTCCCAATCGAACACGAGTATATCTCACACCTGTTTCCATTATACCGCCGCCGCCTGCCGACTCAATATCTCATATCAACGATTTGTGCCATAAACGGACGCAGATTGCGGGGCGCCGCAGGCGGGGCGCGCGAGGCGCGCGTTTGGCGGCGCAACGCCAGCGGGCGCGGCGCCCCGCGCGGAACGGGCAAGCCGCGCTTTCCCGTTCCGGC
>JAISFK010000249.1 GCA_031263625.1 Clostridiales bacterium | reverse complement strand
AGCGTGGGCAACGCGTCCGTCGGGACCATCCTGCGCGAGGGGCTGCACGAGGCGGCCGCTGAGAAGGGCGCGTACCTGCTCGAAAAGCTCGGCGAGCTGAAGGCGTCGTGCCCCGCGATCCGCGAGCTGCGCGGCAAGGGGCTGATGGTCGCCGCCGAGCTTTCGCGGCCGATCGCCGCCGACGTGAGAAATAGGCTGCTCGGGGCGGGTTGCCTCGTCGGCAGCGTCGGCGACAGCATTTTGAGGCTGCTGCCGCCGCTCACGGTGTCGCGCGGCGAGATCGACGAGGCGGCGGGCCTGCTGGCGGAGGCGCTGCGGGCGAGCTGAAACGCGGGGCGGCCCTTGTGCGCCGCAAAAAAGAATAATTTCGGGAGGACGCGCATTGCCATGAAACATTTTATAAGCTTGAACGATATCAGCGAGGGCGAGCTGCGGGAGCTGCTGGATCTGGCGCAAAGGCTGAAAGCCGAGCGGAAGGAGGGCCGGCCCCACCCGTTGCTGAAAGGCAAGACGCTCGGCATGATATTCACGAAATCCTCGACGAGGACGCGCGTGTCGTTTGAAGCGGGCATGTACCAGCTCGGCGGCTACCCGCTGGTCATGAACGCGGGCGACCTGCAGCTTGGGCGCGGCGAGCCGATCGGCGACACGGCCAGGGTGCTGTCGCGCTACATCGACGCCATCATGATAAGGACGTACAGTCAGAGCGACGTGGAGGGCCTCGCGTCGCACGGCTCGATCCCCGTCATAAACGGGCTGACCGACGAGATGCACCCCTGCCAGGCGCTGGCCGACCTGATGACCCTGCGCGAGGCGAAGGGGACGCTGAAGGGCGTGAAGCTCGCGTATGTTGGCGACGGCAACAACGTGGCCCACTCGCTGCTGCACGCCTGCGCGCTGGCCGGCACAGACATCGCGGTCGCGACGCCCGCCGCTTTCGCGTGCAAGCGGCAGTACGTGGACGAGGCGATGGCCATAGCCAGTCGCACGGGCGCGGGCATAACCATAACGGACGATCCCGCGGAGGCCGTGGCGCGCGCCGACGCCGTCTACACGGACACATGGGTCAGCATGGGCATGGAGGAGGAAAAGGCCGAGAGGGCCAAGGCGTTCAAGGGCTACCAGGTTGACGGGAAACTGTTCGCGCTCGCGAAGCCGGACGCCATATTCATGCACTGCCTGCCCGTGTACAGGGGCTTCGAGGCGTCGGACGATATTGTGGACGGCCCCGCGTCGCGCATATTCGACGAGGCCGAAAACAGGCTGCACGCGCAGAAGGCCGTGCTGGTCAAGCTGCTGGGGGGGAGCGGGGCGCAATGTCAAGCTTGAAGGCGGGCTATTCGGACGGCGCGGGCGGCGTTGCGGATGCGGGTGCGCGGGGCGATGGCGCAAGCAGCGCGGCAGGTGCGGCTGGCGCGGGCGCACAGGGCGATGGCGCAATGGATGCGGCCAGCGCGTGCGCGCGGGGGGATGGCGTTGCCGGCGTGGCCAGCGCTGCAGGCGCCGCCGGCGTAGGGTACTCGTTTATCATCAGGCGGGCCGAGGCCGGCGACGCGCAGAGCATTTATGACATACTGCAATCGTCCTTCGCGGAATACATCAGGCAGTCCGGAATCGGCGCGGCGGTCGGCGACATGGTCGGCAGCCTCGACGGCATAAGGCGCGATATAGCCAATATCGACGTGTTCATAGCGTGCATGGACGGCGTCCCGGTCGGCACGGTGCGCGTCGAGATTCTGGACGGCGAGAGCGCTCTGCTGACGAAGCTCGGCGTCATGGCGGGCTACGGCAACATAGGCATAGGCAAGTCGCTACTGAATCTCGTGGACAAGGTCATCGCGGCCAGGGGCGTCAGGACGCTGTGCCTGTACACGGCGTCGAAGAACGCGAGCCTCATGCGCTTCTACTACGGGCGCGGCTTCTACGCCGACTCCACGGCCAAGGACAGGGGATATATCCGCGCGCTCATGAAAAAGGACTACGCGCGCTGACGTTTTGAGCTTGCGCGCCGCGCCCGCCAACTGCCGCCCCGCGCCGTCACCGTGCGCCGCCGGGCTCGCGGATCACCTCATGGCGGTGCCACTTGTCGCCGCGCAGCCTCCACAGGAACACGGCGCCGCGCACGACCCACTCGGCGAGCATGGCCGCCCATATGCCGTACAGGCCGTATCGCATGGACACGCCGAGCCAATAGCCGAGCCCGACCCTCACGATCCACATGCACGCCAGCGACGCGACCGACGTGAACACCGTGTCGCCGCCGGCCCGCAGCCCGCTCGGCGGCACAAAGCTTATGCACCACGTCAGCGGAGTGCCGAACAGCAGCGCGACGTTGAGCGCATACGCCATGCGCCACGCCTCCGGCTCCATGCCGAAAAAGCCGAGATACGGGCGTATGAACGGGAAGAACAGCAGGGACAGCAGCGCCGACGCGACGATGGACGACAGCGTGATCAGCTTGATATACCGCCTGGCCTCCGCCGGCCGGCCCATGCCGATGCACTGCCCCGCGATCGTGACAATGCCGGTCTGCATGGCCAAGCCGCAGATCTGGAGCAGCGAGCTGAACGGCACCACGATGGCGTTGGCCGTCGTGCTCGCGGTTCCGAACCACACGATGAACACCTGCGTCAGGATGCGCCCGCCGTGGAAAAACACCTGCTCGAGCGCCGCCGGGACCGCCACATACAGTATGCTGCGCTGCAGGCGCAAGTCAGGCTTCACAAAATCCGGCAGCGAGGCTTTCAGGCTGCTGTGCGGCCAGAACATGTAGGCGACGGCCGCAACCGCGAAGACCGCGCGGCTCGCCACCGCAGCGATGCTCAGGCCCGCGACGCCCATCTTGAACGCGTTGAGCAAAATGGCGTTGAGCAACACGTTCGCCAGATTGAGGCCGGACGAGAAAACGATCGACGTCTTTGACGCGCCGGCGCCGCGCAGCGCGCTCATGACGGTCTGCACGGCGGCGAAGAATGGGTACGACACGGCGTTGCCGATCAGAAATATTTTGCCGTAATCCTGCATAAGCGGCACGGCCCGCCCAAGCAGCAGGCCGATCAGCTCGTCGTCGAAAACGATGAGCAGCGCGGCCACGAGCGCCGCTATCAGCACGGACGAGGCGACGGCCTGGGCGGCCGCCCTGCGCGCGGAGCGCATGTTCTTCATGCCGCAATACTGCGCGACGACGACCGCGCAGCCCGTGGCGACCGCCACGAACAGGTTCGCGATGAAACTGTGGACGGAGCCTATCATGCTGACCGCGGACACCGCCTCCTGGCCGTATCCCGCTATCATGTAAGTGTTGACAAAATTGATGGCCTGAATGAACAGCGAGTCGATAAAGAGCGGCCACAGCAGCCGCGCTATCTGGGCGAAGCTCATGCACTCGCCGCCGTATGCCCGCTCGCCGAGTGCCGCCGCCCGCCCGGCCAGCCTGGCAAAACGGGCTGGCACAGCCGATGCGGCAGACTTGGCCAATCCAGCCAGCTCAACAAAGCCGGCTGACACAGCAGACACGGCGGACTTGGCCAGTTTGGCAGAACTGGCAGACATGGCCGGCTTGACCAATCCAGTCAGCCGCCTGGCCAATCCGGCCAGCCCAGACGGCGCCCGCCTCATGCTTCCGCCGCCCCGCGGCTGCCCCGTGCCGCCTCAAACCCCGTCTTGCGCGCGCAAAGCCCCAATAGCCACGTCCTCCGTTTCCACCATTTTCCACCATTTATAGCATATCCGCAACAAAAAAACAAGCGCCGCGTAAACGCGTAAACGCGACCACTGCATATGTCAGGCGCCAGATGCATGTCAGGCGCATTTCGGGCGTATGTCGGGCGCATGTCGGGCAATCGGCAGAAATTTGAAAATAAAACGTTGTCAGAGTGCATATTTCCGGGAGATTTGGAGGCCCAAATTGCTTGTCATCCCCATTATCGCGAATACAGCCTGCCCGCAGATGCCATCGCGCAGCCATTGTGCAGCCATTGTGCAGTTAGCGCGGCGAAAATATGGCATAGACAAATGCGGGCAATTTGGCTATTATTGTACCAGAGCCAAAACTTGAAAAGGGATGGTCGTAAAGATGAACAGGCGAAACATAGACAGGGACTGGCATTTTGATCCGGACAGGGCGCG
>JAISFK010000243.1 GCA_031263625.1 Clostridiales bacterium | reverse complement strand
TTTCGCCATCGCCGCTGGCACTGCCTCCGCTGTCTTCTCCGGCGATTGCGCCGGCATCCCAGCTGGCATTTTCGTCGGCATCCCTGCTGGCATTGTCGTCAGCGTCCATGTCGGCATTTTCGCTGCCGCTCTCGCCGCTATTCTCGCCGTCAAGTTCGCCACCCTCCGGCCCTAAAACCTCCCCAGCCGCCTCCGCGCCGCCTTCACTGCCGCTTTCCACGCCAGAAGCAGCATCGGAAACCCTTTGGCCGCAGTCCAAGCAGAACATCGCGCCATCCTGCATCTCCGCACCGCAATTCGCACAAATCACAATTCTGCTCCTTTGACGTTATTTTCCTGCATCGCCGCGCGGTCTACTCATACTCGCAAACGTACCCGATATTGCCGGCGAAATACGGCAGGGCAGAGAGCGGGTCGTTGCGCTGGTCGTTCCACGTCCAGCGGTCGTAGTCCTTCAGGTGCCACATCATCAGGCAGTTCTCGCTCGTGCCGTCGGTGTCCTTGCCGGACGGTTCGTTCTCAGTCCAGTTTTCATAGTCGAACGGCTCGCCCGTAATCCACGCGCCTCTCAGAACGCCTTTGCTGTCGTATCCCGTGTAGCCGCCCAGCCAGACATACTTTGCGGAGGACTTTTCAATGAGCGCGATTATTTCGTCCTCCTCCTCCCGCGAGCCAACCGTGGCCAAGTGGCCGCCCATGTCCTCGCAACGCTGCCTCGCTTCCAGCCATGACACATCCGCCTTGTAGATCTCGTACACATGCAGAGCCGGCGTCGGTGTTGGCTCCGGCGTCGGAAGCGGCGTTGGCTCTGGCATTGGCGTCGGCGCCGGCACGGGCGTCGATGTCGGTGTCGGTGTCGCCTGCTGAACCGACGGCTCCGGCGGAACTGGCGACGCCAACGCTACTGGCGTTTGGGCAAATTCAGGCGATTCGCCTTGCTCCGGCGGCACGGCGTCCGCAACAACCTGTTCGGGCGGCTGGCCGGCTGCGCCACCCTGCTCTGCCTGCTCCGCGCCTGCGCCGCCATGCTCTGGCGGCGCTCCGTCGCCGGCGCCATGTCCGTCCGGCGAGCCGCCTGCGGCGCTCTCAACAAGCGACTGGTATTCCGCAAGCTTGACGGCCGCTCCGGGAAAGCTGCCAAGCTTTTCGAGGATCTCCACCGCTCTCTCGCATTCGCCGGCGTCGCCCAGCGCGCATGCCTTGAGAAAACTGCACTCGTCAATCCTGTCGGCCGCGTCGCTGTATTCCTCTACGCTCCCAAACAGCCTCGCCGCCCTGTCGTAATCGCCGTGCGCGAGCAGGGATTCCGCATATTTGTAGATCGCCCCGCTGGCTCGGTCTGGCGAATCTCGGAAACTGCCAAGATCGGCGAACATGGCCGAGGCATCCAGAAAGTCGCCTCTGTCCTCAAGCCTCTCCGCGACGCCGTACTTGATCGCCGGCAGCCCGAAAAAGTACGCCGCCGCCGCAAGCACCGCGACGGCGCCCAAGCAGATCGCGAAAACGGCCATGGCCCTCGGCAGACCGCGCTTCGCAGCCGGCGCTGGTGCAGACGCTGGTGCGGGTACAGATGCGGGCGGTTGCGGTTGCGCAAGCGGCGCGGTCTGCGCCGCATATTGCCACGGTTGCGCATAGCCCTGTTCGGGCGCGGGCGGCGCAACATATTGCCCCGGCGGCGCGTATCCCTGCGCGGGTGCAGGCGGCGGCGCATTCCGCGCGGGCGCAGTTGCGTACACGTTTGCATGGCTGTTTGCGGGTGCGCTCGCATAATGATCCGCATACGTAGGCGTGACCGCCGCAGGCGCACTTGCGTCCGCAACCGCCGCAGGCGCACCCGTAACCTTGCCCGTGTCCGCGCCCGCGACGTCGAGCCTCGTCCCACACCTGTTGCAGAACCTGTGCCTGTCGTCGTTTTCATAGCCACACTTTGCGCATGTCATATGTCAAACCCTCTGGCCGCAGCTCAGGCAGAACGCCGCGCCCGGCTCAAGCTCGCCGCCGCAGTTCACGCAGAATCTTCTGGGCGGCGGCATTTCGCTCGCGGCGGGCATCGACGCAACCTCCGCCGGGGCGCCGCAGTGGCTGCAAAACGCGGAGGCCAGCGCTATCTCCTTGCCGCAGTTCGGGCACGGCTTCACGCCCCTGATCTGCTGCAGGCCCAGCTGGCACGCGGCAATTCGCCCGTTCGCCGCCGCGATGGCGTCGCACAGCTCTTTCAGCGGCGACTCCGCGACCGCCGTGCAGTGCTCGTAGAAATATTTGCCGACTTGCCCGTAAAGATTCGCGATTGTTTTCTGCTCGTCGCTGATGAGCGAGTTGTACCGCGCGGCGTCCGAGATGTCCCTCGCCCCCCGCACGGCGCCCTGCGTCGTGTCAGCGACCCTTTTCTTCAGATCGTCAAGCAGCGCCATCCCGCCTGCCCTCCTATCCCAATGCCTGCCCCCTGCCTCTCTTTGCCTGTGCCGCATAGCGGCGCGATGCCATTGCCAATGCCGATATAGCTCCTATCTATCAATAATATAACCCCGCGCTATTGAGGAATAGGCTGAAAAATGCCGTTATGCCATCGTTGTTCTCGTATCTGCCAGACGCGCCTTGTATCTGTTTGCGCATCGCTTCAGCGATTGCCTGGTTTGCCTCAGAGGCGCGGTTGATGACAATGCAGTCATCCTCGCGCGGCATTGAGATGGGCAAATTGCCAATGCTCTCCACTCCATATGCGAGCGTAAGCTCGCCTATGTCATAGGAGTCTGAGTATTCATCCGTGATTCTGCCGCTGACTGTCAAAAGTTGCTGCTTGTCTTTCCTGTCAAACGCCAGGCTGAAGTTATAGGAGTAGCTGTCGTAGTCGCTGATGTCGCCGCTGAGCTTTATGCTGCCGACGAGCTTGCCGTCGGACAGTTTGAGATCTTTGCATGTGGCCCTCATGGAAAACACTTCATCGCCATTGTAATCTTTGAGTGATATCCTAGGCGTTCCGCTCCAGCTGCCGCCGCTCTTTTCAAACGCCCCGGACAGCGACGCCGAGCCGTCCTCGTAGCCGCCATTTGTCTCAAAGTAGGTCTTGTCACCGCTGCTCAGCGTCCGATAGTCAAGCGAAAGATCGTAGTCTGCCACCCTGTCGATTTTGCGGCCGATGAGCTTGTTGCCCTTCACCCACGCGGTCATGCGGAACAGCCGCCTGCCGTCGTCCCCGTCCAAATCATCGAGCATGTCCTGGATGTCGTCCTCGATGTCGTCTATGTATTTGTCTATGCCACCCCAGTTGTTCCCCTCAATGAATCTCTCGCCGTTGTAATAGGAATAATAGCCAACGCTTTCGCCATAGGCGTCTATGAAGTCCATGAGGTTCTGGTTGGCCCTGAACTCGGTTATGGCGGCCTGGGCGAGCGAGTAGACCATCTGCTGGTTAAAATCGATGACGTACTCGTCGCATTTGACGGTCACGCCGCCGCCCGACAATTCCTTGCCTTTCGTGACCTCGGCGGCGCCCTCCGAAAGCTCGAAGTATGTTTTGAGAATATTCTCAACCGACTTTCCAAGCTTCTTTTGGTCAAGCTGGCCCAGGCCCATCGCGTCGTCGTATTCGTCCGAAGCCCCAAGCATTGCGAGCTTCATCCAGTACGTGCTCAGATCCGGAAGCGAAAACGCGAGTTCCCTGCCGTCAAAGAGCGCGTCAAGCTCGACCGTAATGCCGTCGTGGTTGAAATGAAGCTCGGCGGAGGCGTTTTGGCCCAGCTGGCTGAACGCCCCGTTCAGCTCCATCTCCGAGACGTACTCGGCCAGCTCGCCTTTAGGCGCATAGTCGGCGATAAAAGTGGCTTTGTAGCCCTTGTCCGAAAATAGCGGAGAGGTTTTTGAGAGCGACGAGAAAAAGTTCGCCTCCGCCTTTGCGTATGAGTTGCCGCCAAACAGGGCAAAGCCGCCAACTGCAACGCCGGCAAGCGCAACGGCCGCGATGATTATCGCGACGAGCGGCTTGAACCCCCGCTTTTTGGGCGCCGGCGGCGGCGCTGGCGCGAATGGCGGCGGGGGCGCCTGGGTGTAGGCAGGCGCTGGCGACGGCGGGAGCGCCTGCGCATACATTGGCGCCTGCGCAGACTGGGGCGTTGGCGCATAGGCTGGCGCCTGCGCCGGCTGAGGCGCTTGCGTATACGCTGGTGCAAGCGATGGCGACGGTTGGGGTGCCTGCGCGTACATTGGCGTCTGCGCCGCCTCCGGCGTCAGCAATGGCGTTGCCGCATACTCCGGCGCGCCTGCAGCCGCCGTCCCACCTGCGCTTGCGGCTACCGCTCCGTCTGCGGCCTCAGTCGCCGCCTCATCTGCGGGCGCAACTGCGGCGGCGATTCCCGCCCCGCAGATGCCGCAGAACCTTGTGCCCGGCGCAAGCGCCGTGCCGCACTGCGGGCATATCAATTCATTGCTTGGCATAGTGCTCTCCTCCGTTTGCTGCCCAATGCAACATATTGCGCTTTGTGTTGCATTGGTTTTGCGCAAATTGTTTTTGCCGTGAATGGCAGGCTGGGAGAAGGCCGGCGAGTCGGCGCGGCAAACAAAATAAAATAAAACAAGGTAAAATGGGGCAAAATAAATAAGCCGGGGTTATATACCCCGGCAAATAGAGCGATAAAAACGCCTATGCAACAATTAGCGCATTGTGTTACATTAGCGTTTGCGCCTCTCAAACGGCGGGGGTTGGCGGCCCGCGTTTGACTGGCCTTATGTGGTTATATGCATTAATAATATTTAACTTTTTTTACATTGTATAGGAGGATTCCGGCCATGTCAACTACCCAGCCCATCCGCAGCAAAAAACAAATTCGGGAGCTCGCGGCGTACTATCTCGATCGCGGCGAGTTTCGCAACCATCTCCTTGTAGTGATGGGCGTACATACCGCTTTGCGCGTCAGCGACCTGCTTCGCCTGAAGTGGGACGACGTATACGACTTCGAGCGCGAGCGCTTTCGCGACAGCGTGGCCGTCGCCGAGAAGAAGACCGGCAAGGCCAAGCTCGTCGCGCTGAACACGGCCATCGTCGCCGCGCTGCGCATTTGCTTTGGGGCCGCCGCGCGAGGCGCGCACCTCATCAAGAGCCGCAAGGGCGGAGCGATCGGCCGCGTGCAGGCTTACCGCATAATCCGCGCCGCCGCCGAGGCCCTCGGCTTCCGCGAGCGCGTGTCGTGCCACTCGCTGCGCAAGACATTCGGTTACCACGCCTGGAAAAACGGCGTGTCGCCCGCCGTCATCATGGAGATCTACAACCACTCCAGCTTCGCCGTGACGCGGCGCTACTTGGGCGTCACGCAGGACGACAAGGACGAGGCGTACCAAAAGCTCGCGGACATCGTGGCATAGCAGGGCTCAGGCCCCGCAGACTGCGCGCCTGCGTGCGCGGATTTCGCATACGCGGCGCAAGCCGCTCATGCGGCACAAAATTCGCCTTGCGCCGCTCAAAATAACCGCCCGCGGCCCGCCTGCCCGGCGCCGCCCGCTTTGCCGCGCGCTTCTTTCCGAAGCCGCCCGCTTTTTTCGCGCACCTCCTGCTTTTTCCCACTCGTTAGCGCCCTCGCCATCGCCTATTGCTGAATCAATACCAATCAAATAACTTTTTGCAACAACTTTATGCCGAAGCAGGCAACAGAGCCATGCCGCGATTGGCAAGCGCGGCAACAGGCGGCAAGGCTGCGCCATGTCAGGCGGAGCGGGGCGATGCGGGGCGAGGCGGGGCGTGGTGGGGCGGCGCGCGTCATTTTGAAGCGGAGCCTTTCGCGGCGTTGCGGCTGGCGGCGTTGCGGCTGGCGGCGCTCCAGCATTTTGCCTTCGACGCGCACGCGCCGAGGCATCTGCCGCAACGGATGCACTCCGGCGAATCAGGGCTGTCCGCGCCCATGGGGCAGGCGGCGACGCATTTGCCGCAACCGTCGCACCGCGAGCCGTCCGTGCGTATGTGGACGACCGACACGCGGTTGAGCAGCGAGTACAGCGCCCCCAGCGGGCAGACGAAGCGGCAGAACGGCCGGAAGATCTTGATCGAAAGGAATATGACAAGCAGCAGGACGGACACCTTCCAGGCGAACAGCGCCCCAGCCGCGCCCCTGACCCGGCTGTCGGCGATCGCCAGCGGTATGCCCGCCTCCAGCGTCCCGGCGGGGCACAGCCACTTGCAGAACGCGGGGAAACCCACGCCCCCGCTTGCGGCCAGGCATGTCGGGATCCCGACGACCAGCACGGCCAGCACGGCGTATTTCAGCTTGCTGAGAAGCTTGAATGCGGGCCGCTCGCGAAGCTTTTTGAGCGGGATCTTGTGCAGCAGCTCCTGAATCAGGCCGAACGGGCACAGAAAGCCGCAGACGAACCTGCCGGCCAGCGCGCCGGCCAGCAGAATGAAGCCGTATGCGTAAAACGACAGGCCGATGCTCGGATTCGCCGCCAGCGACTGGATCGCGCCGATCGGGCAGGCGCCCAGTGCGCCGGGGCATGAATAGCAGTTCAGCCCAGGAACGCAGAACCGCTTGCTCGCGCCGCGAAACAGCGTCCCTGTCGCGAAGCCCTTTATGTAGCCGTTCTGGGCGACGGCGGCAACTATTTGGGCTATCCTGCGCCTATCCAATGCCGACACACTCCAGGCACAGCAGCGTCGCCTTGCGGAAGATGTCCGCGAGCTCGCCCCTGAGCGCCCCGAAGGCGATGGCGGCTGCGGCGGCAGCCAGAATCGCCGCCTGCGCGCGCCTCGCCGCCGCGCCATATTTCACTCGTTCCATCATTGCGCTATCCATCCCATTTCAAGCATATGTTTGAAAGCCCGCTTTCATTCCAGCGCCTCTTCGAGCGACGCGCTGAACTCGCTGTAGTCTGTCGCCCCGCCGATATAGTCGGTGATCACACCGTTCGCGTCGATTATCCACGTCTGCGGTATGAAGTCGATTTTGTAGTCGCCGCCGATCTCGCTGTAAGGGTCGTAGGCGATCGCGTAGCTATAGTCAAGCTCGTCGAAAAATTCGTCCACGTCCGCCTCCGGCTCGCCAATGTCAACGCCGAGCACAGCGGCGCGCCCGACATACGCGTCGTGGACCGCCTGTATCTCCGGGTATTCCAGCTGGCACGGCGGGCACCACGTCGTGAAGACGTTGAGCAACACGGGCGCCCCGCGCAGCTCCCACAGCGTCACGGTGCCGCCGCCGCGCAGGTTCAGCGTGAAATCCGGCGCCGTCTGGCCGACGTCAATCCCGACGGGCGGCTGCTCGAACGCGGGATCCGGCTCGGGCGCGGGCGACGCTTCGGGCGCGGCTCCGGGTTCGGCTTCGGAGGGCGGCGCGGGC
>JAISFK010000236.1 GCA_031263625.1 Clostridiales bacterium | reverse complement strand
CAGCCGCGACTGGGAGGCGTGCATGACGTTCAACGGCATCAGCTGGGGCTACGTGGACGCCGCGCAGGCGGCGAACTACGCGTACAACGCGCAGGGCATACTCAGGATGCTCGCGAGGTGCGCGGGCGGCGGCGGCAACCTGCTGCTGAACATAGGCCCCGCGCCGGACGGCTCCGTGCCGGAGGACGCCGTGGAGCCGCTGACGGCCGTGGGGAGATGGCTCAAGGCGAACGGGGGCGCGGCGTATGGCAGGATGAAGCGGGCCACCGTGCGCGGCAACGGCGTCTGCGAGGCGACGATGGGCGCGGACAACGCGGTGTACATGTGGAACTGGATATGGCCGTCCTCGGGCAGCATGGCGTTCGGCGGCTTCGCCGACGCGCCAAAGGCCGTGTCGTACCTGCACGACGGGAAGCCCATAGACTTCGAGCTGAAGGGGCAGCGCCTGATCCTGAAAAACCTGCCTGCGGCCTGCCCGGCGCCGGAGGCAGGCGTCACAGTGCTCAAGCTCGAGTTCGGGGGCGAGCCGCAGTACGCGTTCGCGAGCTACCTGCCGCAACTGCACAAGGGCGAGGAGATAACGCCGGACAGGGCATAGCGCCGGACGGGGCGCGGCGCTAGACGGGGCGTGGCGCTAGACGGGGCGTGGCGCGCTGGACATGGCATAGCGCCAGACGGGGCGTGGCGCTAGACGGGGCGCAGTGTGCTGGACATGGCATAGCGCTAGATGGGGCGTGGTGCTATGCGGGGCGTGGCGCGCTGGACATGGCATAGCGCTAGATGGGACGTGGCGCGCCAGACATGCCGGACAGGGCATGGCTCCGGACACGCCGGGCGGGGACGCGGCGCAAGCGCCTTTGGCGCGCGCAAAAAAAGAACAGGCGAGGCATGGCGGCGCCCGCCGCCGCGCTTCGCCTGTTTTTGCGCCCAAAGCATCCGCCCGCCAGCAGGCGCGCAGGCGCAAGTGCGCGGGATCGCCTGGCGCCAGTGCGTCCGCGCGCGGGAGTGGGGGCCGCCGCCCCGCGAGCGCCCGCATTGGCGCGGGCATTGACGGCGGCGGGCCGCGGTGATAGTATCGTGGTGAATCGCGGCAAAGACATGATTCTGCGCCGGAAGCGGAGGAAATTGCACATGCCCTTTAAGCCACGCGCGCCACACGATTCACTCGCGCCACATAATGCATCCGCGCCGCACAGCGCATATGTGCCATGCGGGACATATGCGCTGTGCGGGACATATAAGCCGCGCAAATGGAAGAAAGCCTTGGCTCTTTGCCTGGCGTGCGGCATGATCGCCGGCATGGGCGCCGCGGGGTGCGCGGGCGTTACGAACGAGCGCTTTGCCGCAGCCATTGCGCCTGCCGCGACTGCAGGCCCTGTTGCGGCGGGCGGCACTGCAGCGCCAACCGCCACTGCGCACCCCGCCGCTACCATTCGTCCCGCCGCGACCATTCGCCCTGTTGCGGCTGCGAGCTCCGCCGATGCCGCGCGCCCCGCCGGGGCGGGGGCGGACGACGCGGCCTACGCCTCGCCGGAGCGGCCGGTTCGGCCGGAGTTCCCGGCCTCCGCCACGCTGTCCGACTGGGCTAGGCCTGAGGTGGAAAACGCTTTCTCGCTCGGCCTGATCCCGGCCGCCATGATGGACGGCTATCAGCCCGACACGGCGGCGGGCGGCGTTCAGCCCACCATGGGAGACGGCTACCAGCCCGCCCCGGCGAACGACTATCGGCAGCCGATCTCCCGCTCGGACTTTTGCCTGCTCGTGACCACGTTCGCCGAGGCGGTGAGCATGAAGCCGATGGACGAGCTTCTGGCGGAGCGCGGTCTGAGCGCCGGCACTGGCGTCGGAGTCGGCGCCGGCGTTGCCAGCGGTTCCGACGCTGGCGATGGCACGGGCGCGGGCAATAGCGGTGGAGCTGGTACTGGCGCGGACGCAGGCACGGGCGCTGGAACCGGCAATGCTCCTGGCGCCAACGCCAGCATCAGCGCCGGCATCAGCGCCGGCACCGGCGTTGGCGCGGGCGCCGAGATCTTTTCGGACGCGCGCGAGCCGCACGTCCTCGCGGCGCACGCGCTCGGGATCGTCAACGGCGTCGGGAACGGCCTGTTCGACCCCGGCGCGCCCGTCACGCGCCAGGAGGCGGCCGCCATGATGCAGCGCGTGTCGGAGCGGCTCGGCCTTGAGCGCGCCGAGCCAGAAATCGAGGTCGATGTTCTCGCGTTTGACGACGCCGCGGACATCGGCGCGTGGGCGCAGGGCGCCGTCCGCTTCGTCGCGGGCCTGCTCGCCCCGTCCGTCGGCCAGCCGGTCATGGGCGGCACGGGCGGGAACCGGTTTTCGCCGCGCGAGGCATACACGCGCGAGCAGGCCATTGTCGCGATGAGCCGGCTGGCCGACGCCACCTCGTATCCGGGCGGCGCCGGGGCGGCGCGGCCCGCCAGGCCGTCGCCAGCGCCATCCGCAGGCGCGACGCCGGCGCCGACAGGCGGGCCGCAAGCTGGCGAGCCGGCAGGCGGGCAACAAACCGGCGCGGTGCCCGTCGGCGGGCCGTCCGCAGCGCCCGCAGCTCCCGCAGGGGCGCAGGCCGCCGACGGCTTTGAGGAAATTTTCAAGGCGGAGAGCGTCCCGGACGAGGTACGGCGCAGGATAGCGGGCGCCTCGTGGAAAGAGGGCTGCCCGGTGCCCATTGAAGACTTGCGCTACATCACGGTCACGTATGTCGATTTCGACCAAATCCCGCGCCACGGGGAGCTGATCATGCACAAGAGCGTGGCGGGCGAGATCGTGGAGATTTTCAGGGAGATCTACGACGCCGGGTTCCCCATCGCGCGCATGGAGCTTGTGGACAATTACGGCGCGGACGACTCCGCGTCCATGTCGGTGAACAACACGTCCGCGTTCAACTTCCGCGCCGTGAGCGGCACGAGCAACCTGTCAAAGCACGCATACGGCCTCGCCATCGACATCAACCCCGTCCAGAACCCCTATGTCGTGCGCGCGGACGACTATGTTTCGCCGCCGGAGGGGCGCGAATACGCCGACAGGGGCAGCGCCCGGCCGGGGATGATCCTGCCCGGCGACGCGGTGAGCGCCGCGTTCGCGTCGCGCGGCTGGACATGGGGCGGCGACTGGAAATACACGATAGACTACCAGCACTTCCAGAAGGACATCTCTTCCATCGCTTAAGCGTTTTTGCGGCTCTCACCTCAATACTCGCCAAGGCGGGCCTCGTCTGTGATTTTGACGAATGAAAGCGAATAAAGGTGTGCTTGCGCGGTTAATTTTAATGTGACATATTGGCCATTTTTTGCTAGAATGGGTAAAATGGGATCGCGGAAAGCGGAGGCGGCATGGATATTGGATGAGAAGGGGCGAACACTGGTCAGCGCATTTGCTTACAACGGG
>JAISFK010000136.1 GCA_031263625.1 Clostridiales bacterium | reverse complement strand
CGGCGCGGCGCCGCCTTATTTCAGCCTCACGTTTTCCGCGCCGAAGCGCTCGGCGCACTCGTTCAGGAGCGTTTCGCACAGCTTTACGCCGTATTCCGCGCCAAGCGCTTTGATTGTCCTGTTTTTGCAGTTGAACAGCGCCACCGGCGTGCGCCCGGAAAAGAATTTCAGCGCGGCCAGCGTGGAATCCATAAGCGGCTTGGGCTCGTCGCCGTTGATCCGTATGTACAGCGTCTGGCCGACCTGGGCGCTTTGGGCGCTCTGCCCGCCGGCGCGCACTGCCTGCGGGCCGCCGTATGCGCCGCCCGCCGCCATGCCCCCGTATGCGCCGTCTGCCTGCGCCGCGCCGAAACCGGCGCCGCCGTTCGATCCGCCGCCATAGCCGAATCCGGCGCCGCCGTTTGCTGCGCCGTTCGCGCTGCCGTTCATACCGCCGCTGGCGTAATCGCGGGCGGCATAGTCACGGGCGGCATAGTTGCCGCCGGCGTAGTCGCCCGCGCCGTGCCAGCCGCGCCGCCAGGCCGCGACGCGGCCCTCAAGCCCGGCCATGTCCTGCGCGCCGCCTCCGTCGCCCAGCGCCGCGTCGCGCACGAGCGTCGCGTCCTCGCATATGAGCTTTGCCGCCTCGTCCTCCTTCGCCGTGATCCTGCCCCGCGCGAGGACGATGTTGTCTGCGCTGAACAGCTTGCCGAACTTCTCGTATATCCTCGGGAACAGCAGCAGCTCGACGGAGCCGCTCATGTCCTCAAGGGTGGCGAACGCCATGATCGCGTTGCTTTTCGTCAGCTTCGTCTTGACGCCGGAAATGACGCCGCCAATCACGACCGTCTGGCCGTCCGAGACGGGCGGGCCCTGCGGGCTTTGGCCTTGCGGGCTTTGGCCTTGCGGGCCGGCGCCGGCGCCGCCTGAGCCTGCTCCCGCTCCCGCTCCTGCGCCCGCTCCCGCTCCTGCGCCTGCTGAGCCATGCCCTGCGGAGCCGAACCTTTCGGAGGCCAGGCCCGCAGGTTCCATGCCCGCCGCCTGCCCATGCTCATGCTCCGCAAGCCCGGCCGCCTCGCGCTGGCCGTCGTCGCGCTGGCCGTCGTCGGACGCCTCGCTCGTGAACACGCTCGTGTCGCAGTCCGCATGGCGCCGGATCAGGCCGATGTATTCGTCGAGCGGGTGGCCGGACACGTAAAGCCCCAGCATTTCCTTCTCCATGTTGAGCATGGCGGAGCGCGTAAATTCGGGCAGGGCGGGGATGTGGGCGTCGTCCGCGCTGGGGCCGGCGATAGCCATGCCGGCGCCCGCGCCAGCGCCGGCCGCACTGGCATCCACGCCTGCACCGGCCGCACTGGCGTTCGTGCCCGTGCCCGCGTTTGCGCCCATGCCCGCGCCGCCCGCATTGGCATCAGCGCCCGCTGCGGCCATGCCGGCGCCCATTGCGCCCATGCCGACGCCCGCCGTGCCAGCACTTGCGTTTGCGCCAGCTCCCATTGCGCCAGCTCCCATTGCGCCCGCGCCAAAGCTGTCAAACAGCCCCATCTGCCCCTCGACGTTCTTCCTGCGCGACGACTGGATGCCGTCCAGCAGCCCCTCGAAAGACGCGACCAGGCTCGACCGCGCCAGGTTCAGCGAGTCGAACGCCCCGCAGCGGATCATGCTGTCTATGCCCCGCTTGTTCAGGCTGCCGCCGCCCTGCCCCGTGCGCCGCAGGAAGTCCACGAACGAGCGGAACGCGCCGCGCCGCCGCCGTTCGGCGATGATCTCGCCGACCGCGCCCACGCCGACGTTTTTTATCGCCGCGAGGCCGAAGCGCAGGTTGCCGCCCGACACCGAAAATTTCGCGAAGCTGCTGTTTATGTCCGGCGGCAGCACGTCAATGCCCATCTGCCGCGCCTCCTGGATGTAAAACGCGACCCTGTCCGCGCTGCCCATGCAGCTGTTCATCATGGCGGCCATAAATTCCACCGGGTAGTAGTATTTGAGCCACGCCGTCTGGTAGGCGACGACGGCGTAGGCCGTCGCGTGGGCCTTGGGGAACGCGTAGCTCGCGAAGTCCAGCATGTCGTCGAATATCTTGTTCGCCACGGCCTCTGGGACGCCGTTCCGCACGGCGCCCGCGACGACCGCGTTGCCGCTTGCGTCCGTGACGCCGTGTATGAAATTCGCGCGCTCCTTCTCCATGACGTCGTGCTTCTTCTTCGACATGGCGCGCCGCACGAGGTCGGCCATGCCAAGCGAGTAGCCCGCCAGGTCGCGCACGATCTGCATGACCTGCTCCTGGTACACGATGCAGCCGTAGGTGACGTCCAGTATGTGCTCGAGCGTGGGGTGGTCGTAGCGGACGCGCCCCCGGTTCGCCTTGCCCTCGATGTAGCGGGGTATGGAGTCCATCGGCCCCGGCCGGAACAGCGCGTTGCCCGCTATGATGTCCTCTATGCCGCTGGGCTGGAGCTCCTTCATGAACTGCGTCATGCCGCCGCTTTCAAGCTGGAACACGCCGGACGTCCTGCCCTCGCCGATCATCCTGTATACGTTCGCGTCCGCCATGTCGATGGCGTCGATGTCTACGCCCGCGCCGCGCCCCTCGCGTATGGCCTCGAGCGTGTCGTTGATCACCGTCAGCGTGCGGAGGCCGAGAAAATCCATCTTCAGCAGCCCCAGCTCCTCCAGGACGCCCATCGGGAACTGCGTCGTCACGACGTCGTCGTTCTTCTGCAGCGGCACGTACTCCGTGACGGGCAGATCCGTTATCAGGACGCCGGCCGCATGGGTGGAGGCGTGGCGGGGCATCCCCTCTAGCTTCATCGCCATGTCGATGAGCTCCATGTACACGGGGCTGCTGTCGCGCGCCGCCTTCAGATCGGGATTTATCTTCAGCGCCTCGCCGATCGTCATGCGCAGCTGGAGCGGTATCATCTTCGCGATGCGGTCCACCTCGTCGTAGGGTATGTCGAGCGCCCTGCCGACGTCGCGCACGGCGGAGTGCGCCGCCATCGTCCCGAACGTGATGATCTGCGCCACGTGGTCGCCGCCGTACTTGGCGACGACGTAGTCGATGACCTCCTGCCGGCGCTCGTAGCAGAAGTCGATGTCGATGTCCGGCATGCTGATGCGCTCGGGGTTCAGGAAGCGCTCGAACAGCAGGCTGTACTTGAGCGGGTCGATGTTCGTTATGCCCAGCGAGTACGCTACGATGCTGCCGGCGCCCGAGCCCCTGCCCGGCCCCACGGGGATGCCGCTGTCCCGCGCGAACTTCGTGTAGTCCCACACGATCAGGAAGTAGTCCGCGTAGCCCATCTGCCTGATGACGGACAGCTCGTATTCGAGCCGCTCCAGAATGGCCGACGGCGCGGGCGCGCCGGCGCGGGCGTCGCCCGGTTGCTGCGGGCCGCGGGCGTCGTCTGGCTCGCTGGACGGCGGCGTATCGTTGCGGGCGCCGCCCGGCGGCTGAGCGCCGTCGCGGGCGGCGCCGCCGCTTTCAAAGCTGGCCCTGTAGCGCTTTTTCACGCCCTCGAGGCACAGCTGCCGCAGATACCTGAACGAAGCAGGGGCGGGCGCCGGCTCTGCTTGCGCCGCGCCATTTGCCTCTGCGCTGTCGGCCCCTGCACCATCAGTTGCCGCTCCGGCATTATGCGCGCTCGCGCCACCGCTTCCCGCCACGCCCGAATCCGCGCCCGCCCCGCCGTCTGCATCCACGCTGCCCGCGCCGCCAGCCACTGTGCCTGCCGCGCCGTCTGCTTCTGCGCCGTCTGCTTCTGCACCATCAGTTGCCGCGCCGGCATTATGTGCGCTCGCGCCACCAATTCCCGCCCCGCCCGAATCCGCGTCCGCCCCGCCATCTGCCCCTGTGCTGTCGGCCGCCGCGCCGCCATTTTGCCCGTCCGACGCGCCGCCTGCCGCCGTGCCATCCCCGTCGTCCGCGCCGCCAGCCTCGCCGGCGCCTTCGGGCAGCTGGAATCGCGGCAGGCGGATCTTGCCAAATTCAAACTCCACCGAGCACTGTTCCGCTATGAGCGCCGTGTTCTCAAACGCTGCCGCGAAATTCTTGAAGCGCTCGCGCATTTCATCCTCCGACTTGAGATAGAACTCGTCGGATTCCATCCTCATGCGCCCGGCGTCCCCCAGCGTCTTGCCGGTCTGTATGCACATGAGCACGTCCTGCGCCTTCGCGTCCTCGCGGCTTATGTAGTGCACGTCGTTCGTGACGACCAGCGGCACGCCGTGCTTCCGGGACAGCTTGATCAGTGCGCTGTTCGCGAGCTTCTGGTCGGGCAGGCCGGCGTCCTGGAGCTCGAGATAAAAATTTTCGCCGAATATCCCCTTGTACTTGAGCGTGAGCCGCGAGGCCTCGTCCATGTCTCCGCCCAGAATCGCGGCCGGGATGTGCCCGGACAGGCACGCGCTCAGCGCGATCAGCCCCTCGCTGTGGCGCTCCAGGATGTCAAAGTCTATCCTCGGCCGGTAGTAATAGCCCTCCGTGAAGCCCGCGGACACGAGCTTCATGAGATTCCGGTAGCCCGCGTTGTCCTTCGCGAGCAGAATGAGGTGCCGGGATTTGCCGTCCAGCCCGGAAACCCTGTCCGTCCTCGTGCGCGCCGCCATGTAGACCTCGCAGCCGATGATGGGCTTGATCCCCTGCTTGAGCGCCTCCTTGTAAAAATCGACGACGCCGAACATGACCCCGTGATCCGTTATCGCGAGGGCCTTCATGCCCAGCTCGGCCGCCCTCCCGACGAGCGGCTTTATCCTGCACGCGCCGTCCAGCAGGCTGTATTCCGTGTGTACGTGCAGATGGACGAAGCTTCCGGCACTATCCATGTCTGTGACCATTCCCTTTCAACTATACAGCTCGGCGCCGGACAGCTTGTCCAGCCACAGCTCTTTCAGCGCGGACAGGTCGGCCCGAAACTCCGCGTCCGTCTGCGCGGCGCCTTTGTCCAGCTCCTCAAGGACCTCGAAGGCGAACGCGGCCGCGCCGGCCCCCGCGTCCCAGTCCTTCTGCAGCTTGAGGCTGAAGCATGCGCCTGTGCTTTTCATGAACTCGAAGCGGTTGGCGCTGCCCTGCATGTCCGCCGTCTGCTCGACGAGCAGCCTGCCGCTCGCCGTGTGCCTTATGGCGTATATGCCGCCTTTGACCGCGCGCTCCCTATACGCCGCCCTGAGCGCTTTTTTTGATGCCATGTCATTCATTGCC
>JAISFK010000112.1 GCA_031263625.1 Clostridiales bacterium | reverse complement strand
AGCCGGTTTGACTGCTCCGGCGACCGCTACCAGCTCCTGACGGCTCGCGGCAGCGCGACGGATGGCCCCAAAACCACGGGCACCTACGGCTGGGTGGAGTTCAAGGACTGGCCCGCGCTTGAGCACAAGCTGGCCACGGGGCCGTACATCCACCATTGCGTGGGCGTGTACGGCGATATTTCGGCCGTCTTGTACGAAGCCTGCAAATATCTGGGGATAGACGCGGATCCGACCGAGCCCTGCGAGGCCGAGATTCAGGCGTTCTGGCGCTGACTCCGGGGCGCGGCGGCGACGGGGCGACGGGGCGCTTACGTAGGGGCGACGGGGCTACGGGGCGACGGGGCGTAGCCGCCGGGACGCGGCCTCGCCCTTTCGCGCCGCCAGAGAACGTGCTGCGGGCTACAGGCGATGGAGTGCGCCCTACGGGCTATGGGGCGCTGCCCAACCGCCTGCCCCCCCCCCGCTTGGCAGCGAGCGGGCTGAGGGCGGGGCGAATGGGCGCACCCGCCGCGTTGCTCCAGCCGCCCCGCCTGCGGCGCGCAAGGCTACAGATAGCGCGCGCCGACAGCCATGTCGGCCGCCGCGATCGGGAAGACGTCATCCGCCATGCAGACCACGCAGCCCTCGCCCCGCTGCATGTCGCCGATCTTGTCGAGCTGCCTAAAAGCCGCGATGTCGCCCTTGTCGCAGCTGACGTGCTTCTTGGCCTCAATGGGGTGGAGCTTGCCGTTGCGCTTGATGAGCAGGTCGATCTCGTTGCCGTCCCTGTCGCGGAAAAAGAAGAAGTTCATGTTGGGCGTGACGCCGTTCGCGTTCGCCCAGGACTTGAGGATTTCGCCGACGACGAAGGTTTCAAACATCGCGCCCGCCATCGCGCCGTTTTGCAGAACTTGCGGATTGTCCCAGCCGATCAGGTAGCTTGCGAGTCCCGTGTCCAGAAAGTACGCCTTGGGCGTTTTGATAAGCCGCTGGAGCACGTTATTGTGGTAGGGCTTCAAAATATAGACGATGTTGGAAGCGACCAGAATCGAAAGCCACCTTTCGGCGGTCTGCTGGCTGATGCCCGCATCCTTCGCCACGTCCGCGATATTGAGGAGCTGCCCCGTCCGCGCCGCCATGGAAACCATGAACTTCTCGAATCGCAGCAGGTCGCCGACCTGCGCCAGCTGGGAAACATCCCTGTCAAGATACGTCCGCGCATAGCTTGAATAAAAGCGCGACCAGTCCGTCCCGCTTTCCACGATTTCCGGGTAAAAGCCCCGCCAGATGGCTTCCCATGTCTCATTGTATTTCAGGGGCTTGGGGTTCCGGCTGGCATAGTACTCGGCGGTGGGCATGAAAGGCTCGCGGAAATCCTCGCCGCGAATCTCGCGGGTGGAAAGCCCGTAAAGGTCAATCAGATTGACCCGCCCCGCCAGGCTCTCGGTCACGCCCGCCATCATCTCGTACCGCTGCGAGCCCGACAGGATGAACGCGCCTTTTTCGCCCGTTTTATCGGCATGGATTTTCACATAGGGAAACAGCGACGGGGCGCGCTGAATCTCGTCAACGAAAACGGGCGGCGGGAACTGCTCGAAAAACTCCTCCGGGCGCTCAAGCGCCACCCGCAAAAGGCGGCTGTCATCCAGGGCAAGCGCCCTGCGGCCTGAGAACAGGGCTTTAAGGACTGTTGATTTGCCGACCTGCCTCGCCCCCGTGACGCAAAGCGCCCCTTTTTCATTTATGGCCTGTTTGAGCGCTTCCTCAATGTGCCGTTTAATGTACACGGCGGATTCTCCTCCCTACAGGCTCACCCAGCGGCTGTCCGAAGCGGCGCTCTCTATCACGGCGTGGATGAACTTGACGCCCGATAGCCCGTCCTCCGCGTCCGGAAAATCCATGTCGCCTGGCTCCAGCCGCTGCCCCGCCTTCTTCTTTATGAGCGCGCCGATATACGCCTTGTACATGTTCGCGAAGGCGACGTACAGCCCTTCGGGGTGGCCGCTGGGGATCGTGCTGCCGGCCGCCGCGGCCTCCGCGATGTACGGGCAGCCCCTGGACAGGATCTGCGTGGCGGCGCCCCTCGGCGTGTACTTCAGGTAGTCGGGGGACTGCTGCTCCCACTCGATGGAGCCCTGCGAGCCGTACACGCGCACGGCCATGCCGTTCTGCCTGCCCGCCGCGATCTGCGAGAACCAATAGCTGCCGTTGGCGCCGTTGTCGTATTCCAGCAGGACGTTCGCGTTCAGCTCGAGGGGCTGGCCGAACGTGTTCGCCGTCGCGAGCAGCCGCCTGATCCTCAGCCCGGTCATGTAGTGGACCATGTGCTCGACGTGCGTCCCTATGTCGCCGACGCAGTTGGATATCCCGGCGATCGCGGGGTTGTCGCGCCAGCCCGCGAGCGTTTCCTCGGCCGCTCCCCCGCCGTCCCCGCCGTCCGCGCCGCTTGCGCCGCCCGTTTTGACGCCACTGGCGCCCGCGCCGCCCGCGTTACCCGCGCCGCCCGCGCTGTCAGCCCCGGCGCCACCGCCGGCGCCGCCTGATTCGGCATCCCCATTCGCCCCGGCGCCTCCGCTCGCCCCGGCATCCCCATGCGCCCCATTCGCCACGGCGCCCGCCAGCTTGCCGAGCAGCCATTCCTGCGCGAATTCCGCGCTCACGGCCAGAATGTCGCCTATCCTGCCCCCCGCGATCATCTGCCGGGCCACTTTGGCCATCGTGTAGCCGGAATACGCGTATGTCGTGGCGAACAGCAGGTTTTTCCGGCGCGCGAGCGACAGCAGCTCCTCGGCCTGCCGCGGCTCGAAGCACAGCGGCTTTTCGCACGCGACGTTGATCCCCGCCTCCAGAAAGGCTTTGGCCATGTCGTAGTGCTGGCTGTTCGGCGCGGCGACGACCGCGAAGTCTATGCAGTCCGGGCGCAGCGGCTCCTTGGCCGCCATCTCGCGGTAGCTGCCGTAAACCCGGTCGGGCGCGATCCCGAAAGCCTCGCCCGCCTCGGCGTTGCCCGCGCCGTCCCGCGAGAACGCGCCGCACGCCAGCTTCGCCC
>JAISFK010000090.1 GCA_031263625.1 Clostridiales bacterium | reverse complement strand
ATGCACACCGATTGGGTCATAAACCGGGTGAAGGAGCGCATTGCGCAGGCGGCGCCGGAAACGCCGCTCTCTGCGGCCTGGATCACCTCCGAGGAGGTCATGCCCCGCCGGAACGTATTGGAGGGCCTGATCGGCCTCGCCGAGAGCTGCGAGGGCGCGACCGTCGCTTTCGGCACGCTGAAATCCTATTTTGACAAGCTGGACGCGCTCGTCGCGTCCGGCGAAATCGAGCTGCCGCGGTACGCCGGTGAGTTCAATCCCCTGTTCACAGGCTGCTACACCACCCGCTCGGACATCAAGCGGCGAAACACCCGGCTGCAAAACCGGCTACTGTCCATGGAGGCCCTGATGTGCTGCCTGCCGGCCGAGGCGCGGGCGGGCGGTCGGGAGGGCGCGAGCCTGGAGCCGGTGTGGCGCGAGCTGCTGCTCAACCAGTTCCACGACGCCATGTGCGGCTGCGTCAGCGCCAGCGCGTTCTTTGAAATTATGGGGCGCTTTGACGCGGCCGAGGCGCAACTGGACGCGCTCTGCGCCCCGCTGCTTCCTCAGGAAACAGCGGCGGAGCGGCGCGTCTTCAATCCGTTGCCCTATCGGCGCGGGGGGCTGGTTGCGCTCGCGGGCGCGGCGGGCGCGGCGGGCATATGGGGCGCAGACGTGGCGGCCGATTGGGGCGCGGGCGCAGCGGGCGCAACAGGAGCGGCGGGCACGGGCGATGGGGGCGCGGCGGGCGCGGTCAGCCACAACGGGGAACCGCTTCCTCAAGTCGCGCTGGACGGAACGCTATACGCGTTGCTCCCCGACGTGGCGGCGCTGGACACGGCGGCGCTCACGGTCCGCAGCGGCGTTCAGGCGCCCAAGCCGGAGCGGACGGAGACGGACAGCATTGAGAACGGCCTCTGCCGCATCCGGCTGCAGGACGGCGCAAATCTGCGCCTTGAATCCCTGCGCGCGGGCGGCCTTTGCTTGGAAGGCCCTGTTGGCGGGCTGATCGTGCGGGAGGACAAGGGCGGCTTCTGGACGGCCCAGCCGACGGGCCGCGTCAAGCCCGCGGACAGCGTGACCGAGCAATTCGTAGAAGCCGGCGGCCCCTTGCAGCGCGCGATCACACGGGGGGCGCTTCGCGGCACAGACTGGAACCCGGACGTCAGCTGCCTGTGGGAGCGGGAAATACGCCTGTGGCAGGGCGAGGACCGTGTGGACTTCCTCTACCGGATCGACTGGACGGGCAGCGGCTGCGATCTCTCCGCCGTGATTCCCACGCCCTTCGAGAGCGATCGCGCCTGCTACGAGACGCCCTTTGCCGTATGGCCCCGCCCGGTTTACGAGCCGCGCTGCCAGCCTTTTTCGGAAAACAGGGGCGGCGAGTGGCCTTCTCTGCGCTTTGTCTCTGCGGGAGACGGCAATTTTGGCGTTTCCGTGGTTCACGAGGGGCTCCATGGCATACGCTGGGATGGGCGCGAATTTGTCATCAACCTCTTGCATACGCCTGACGAGAGCAATCTGGAATGTGGCGCGATCTGCTGGGACTTGGCCCCCGTGGACGGCGTCATCCACGAGCCCACGGCCCATGAGCGCGGAACCCACCGCTTTGCCTTTAGCCTGCGCCTGCACAGGGGCGACTGGCGGACCGGCCATATCCTGCGCCTGACGGAAACCCTGCACCACCCGCTGCTGGAGGTCGGCGCGGCGGCAACGGCGGCGACGGCGCCGGGCTTGGATCTGTCGGAGCTGCCGGACAGCGTGGGGTTTTCCGCGCTGAAGCCCGCCGAGGACGGCGACGGGATGATTCTGCGGCTCTGGGAGGGCGGCGGCGAGGAAGCGGCCTGCGCGATACGGTATCCGGGCTGCGAGGATGCCTGGCTGTGCGGCCTGAACGAGGAGCGGCTGTCCCGGCTGGAGCGGGCCGGCGACGGCTTCGCCGTGACGCTGCGGCCCTACGAAATTTTGAGCGCGCGATTCTGTCCGTGACGGCAGGCTGCGCGGCGCCTTTCGCGGCGCCTTTTCGCGCAAAGGCATGGATCCGGCGCCTTCTATTCCTGCACCATAAAAAATGATACCTTTCATAAACCTTGGGTATTGTCTGCTTGGTAAATATAGACTAAACTGTTTTTCAAATGGATTGAGCGCAAGTGAATATACCCATAGAAAAACTATGGAAAAACTATAGCCAATTCGGGTTAATTTGGGAGGTGATACGGTGGGCAATTTGGCGGAACAATCCGCGAGCGCGAGCGGCGGGCTCAGCCTGCCCGCCCGCTTCGCCAGGGCGCTACAGAAGCACTGGGAGCTTTATCTGCTGTTTTTGCCCATCGTGGCGTGGTACGCCATCTTTTGCTACGCCCCCATGGGCGGCATCGTCATCGCCTTCAAGGACTTCAAGGTGCTGCGGGGCATTTGGGCCAGCGACTGGGTGGGCATGAAAAATTTCAGCCGCTTCATCTCCAGCCCGGCTTTCCGCTCCACGTTCGCGAACACGATAATCATCAGCCTCATGAACCTCGCGTTCGCCTTTCCCGCGCCGATCATATTCGCCCTGCTGCTCAACGAGATCCGCTCGCTGATTGGCAAGCGCTTCGTCCAGACGGTGAGCTACCTGCCCCACTTCATCTCCTGGACCATAGCCGGCAGCCTGTTTTACATGATGCTGTCGCCCTCCACGGGCATTGTGAACTACATCGTCCGCTTCTTCGGCGGCTCGCCCGTGAACTTTCTGGGCGAGGGGCGCTACTTCCGCTGGATCCTCGTTATCTCCAGCGTCTGGAAGGGGCTGGGCTGGGGGGCCATCGTGTACCTGGCGGCCATAGCGGGGGTGGACGAGGAGCTTTACGAGGCGGCCACCATCGACGGCGCCAAGCGCTTCCGCAGGATTTGGAGCATAACCATCCCCTCCATCAGCAACGTGGTCGTGGTCATGCTCATCCTTCAGGTCGGAACCATACTCAACTCCAACTTCGAGCAGATTTTCATCATGGCCAACGCCACGGTTCTGAGCGTCGGCGAAACCATAGAGTACTACATCTACCGCGTCGGGCTTTCCTCCACGAACAATTTCTCGCTGGCGGCCGCAGTGGGCCTGTTCAAGTCGGTGGTGGGGTTTGCGCTGATCTTGATAACCAACGCGATATCCAAGCGCGTTTCGGATGGGGGTGGGATCTGGTGAAAAGCTATCGCAAGACGCCCGGCGAAACGCTCTTTGCCGCGCTGAACACGCTGTTCATGGCGTTCATCCTGCTTGTGACGCTGTATCCGTTCTGGTACATCGCCGTGGGCTCGGTTTCGTCCGTGGCGCATATTTTCAGTCAGGGCATGCTGCTGTGGCCCGACCAGCTCTCCCTGGCCGCCTACGAGTTCGTCATCGGCACGAAGGGCGTTTCCAGCGCGCTCGGAAACAGCGCCTTTATTACGGTCGCGGGGACCCTGCTGAGCATGGCCCTCACGACCATGGGAGCCTACGTGCTCTCAAAGCCCTATCTGCCGGGCCGGAAAACCATGACACTGTTTATCGTCGTCACGATGCTCTTTAACGGCGGGCTGATCCCCTTTTACCTCGTCGTGAAGTCCCTGGGCATGATCGACACCATATGGGCCATGATGATCCCATACGCCATCAGCACCTACAACATGATCATCATGCGCAACTTCCTTCAGGCGGTTCCGAGGAGCCTCGAGGAAAGCGCCATGGTGGACGGGGCGCGGCACTTCACTATTTTCGCGAAGATCTACCTGCCGCTCTCCATGCCGGTCATCGCCACGGTCACGCTGTTCTACGCCGTGGGCTACTGGAACAGCATCATACCGGCCATCTACTTCCTGAACCGTCGGGACTTCATACCCATCCAGGTCATACTCAGGGAGGTGCTGATCCAGTCCCGCCCGGAGGCGCTGCAGTTCATCGACTCGGCCACGTCGCAGATCTCGGAAAACATCAAAATGGCCCTCGTCGTAATAACCGTGGCGCCCATAGCCGTGATCTACCCGTTTTTGCAAAAATACTTCGTGAAGGGCGTCATGGTTGGCTCGATAAAGGGGTAACGGCAATGCTGCAAATGCTGCATACGGCAACACGGCAATGCTGCAAATGCTGCAATGCCGAAAAATAGAACCAAAATAAAACCCAATCAATCAAAGGAGGCTTCTACTATGGGAATGAAAAGACGTTTAATGGCGCTGGCGCTGGGCGCGGCTATGCTTCTGTCGATGGCGCTGGCCGCCTGCGGATCGGGCGGCGCCGGCGGCTCCACGACCGCAGCCAGCGAGGCGGCCACCACCACGGCCGCCACGGCCGCAACTACCGCCGAGGCGGCGGATAGCTCCGAAGCGGCCACCACGGCCGCCGAGGCAGCCACAACCGCGGCGGAAACTGCCGCGCCGCAGACGGAAACAGCGGCGCCCGACGAGGCGGCCGGCCCGGAATCCATCCCGGTGACCGTATTCATCGCCAACGCGCGCGTCGAGTCCGATTTCAGCAACTTGACAAAAGAGTACGTCAACGAGAACTTCGGCCTCGACATCTCGTTCATATCCGGCGTGGACAACTGGCAGCAGAAGTACGCGCTGCTGGTTTCCGGCGGCGACATCCCCAGCTTCAGCGTCCTCCCGGCGGCTCAGTACTACGAGTACGCCAGCCAGGGCGCCTACGCCGACCTGACTGACATCAGAAACAACTACGCCAACATCATGGGCTATGTCACGGACGACCTCTGGCCGAGAGTCACCGTGGACGGCAGGATCTACGCCATACCTGGGCGCAACACGGCCGGCAAATGGGTCGTCTCGTACCGCCAGGACTGGCTTGACAACCTCGGCCTCAAGGTGCCCGTCACCTACGACGAGTACGTGGAAGTCATGCGCGCCTTCACGGAGGACGACCCTGACGGCAACGGCGCCAACGACACATACGGCTACAGCAGCAACACCGACGCGTATGGCAACATCATCCTCCACATGTTCTACGGCATGTACGGCGCCGCGCCCGAATATTACCATGTAGTGGGCGACGAGGTCGAGATCGACGCCGTCAGCGAGGGCTACAAGCAGGCCCTGATCACGTTCAAGGATCTGTACGACAAGAAATACGTGGATCCGGAGGTGTTTACGCAGAAGGGCGAGCAATTCTGGCAGAAGCTCGTCCAGGGCAAGTTCGGTAGCTGGGTGGGCTGGTGGAGCGAGCTGTCCGGCGCCTACAGCAGCTACGGCTTCGAGGAGAGCCAGCCGGGCGGCGTCCTGGTTTCAGGGCCGGCGGTCATAGGCCCCACGGGCATGTCGGGCATGACGGCCAACGACCCGATGGACACCACGGTGGCCATTTCCTACAAATTTGAGGATCCTGACAGGGTGCTCAAGTATCTCGACTGGTGCACGACGGACTACGGCTACAGGGTTTCCCGCTACGGCGTGGAGGGCAAGGGCTTCACGCTCGACGCCAACGGCGACCTCGACTATCTCTACAGCCGGGATCCCGACCGCAAAATGGCAGACGGCACCACTGTGGAGGGCGACCCGGAGATATTCTGCTTCCTGAACAGGATCGACCTGTACCCGCAGCAGCTCCTGGGCGACACAATCGCCCAGCAGAAGGCATACGAGGGCTACGTGTCTGGCAGGGACAACCCGCTGCTGCTCAACGACTTCCTGGGCCTGACCTCGGAGGAATTTCAGAACACGATGCCCGACATCAAAAAATATGTGGATGAAATGCTCGTAAAATTCGTCCTCGGCGACGAGAGCTTCGACAACTGGGACGCCTACGTGAAGGAGTACATCCGGCTGGGCGGCCTTGAGGTGGCCGAGAGCCTGCTCGCGGAGTACAACGCCTTCTACGGCGCCAGCGCGCACATCAAGAATTATCAATAGTATCAGTAGTTATAAGTAGGGCTCTGGCGAAAAATCCGCAAAAAGCGCATAATGGATGCGAGGGGCAGGAAAATCAGCCCCTCGCATCCTGCTGCCGGAAATGGGGGCGCGCTGATGGCTATGGCTGCCTGGCTGGGGAACCGGCCCCTGTCGTGGAAAATAACACTGCTCTGCGTTCTGACGCTGGCCCTGCCCATGGGCGTAATGACCGCCTTTCTGATCTCCGGGGCCAACGGCGCCCTCTACGAGAGCCAGCGCAGGGCGGGCCAGGACTACTTGAGCGTCATGGCGGAAAGCGTCGGCGAAAAGGCTCTCACCGTGGAAGAGTGCTCCGCGTACCTGGGGAGCATGCAGCCGCTCATATCCTATTTGCGCCAGGATTTCAGCATTGACGCGCCCAGCGTCCTGAACCTGAACAATAACGTGTACCCTGCCGTGCAGCTCGTCCAGTCCCTCCACGCGGACACGGTGCAGTCTATAGCGATTTTCTTTGACAACCCCTCGCACCAGGAGCTGGGCAGGATATTCCAAAGCTACTCGAACATAACGGATCCGCGCCTGCGCGAGTTCATCGACTCCGACAGGAGCACGGGCTGGGTGTTCGGCGTCGCGGACCCGGCCAGGCGCTACGACTACGTTTTCGGCTCCGAATACGGCTACGGCTATGGTTATGGCTACGGCTACGGCCCGGAAGACGATGGCAAGGGCGCAGGCGAAGGAGAAAGCGAAGGCAAAGGCGAGGGCAAAGGCGAAACGGTGCGCGCGTTCCTGCGCAAGGTCTATTCCACGGGCGGGCGGCAGATTGGGCTTATCGCCGTCACGGCCTCCGACGCGCAGCTTTTTTCCGCGCTGTCTGCGGACGCGGCAATTTTTGGGCCGGACGAGCCGAGGGACGACCCCGGCATGGTGTTCCAGGAGATCCGCCGGCTGAACCTGCACATCGGGCTGCGGCTGGACGCGGGCGGCCAGAGGCTGGGCTGGCGCAGCGCCCTGGGGATCGCCGGGGCTATGTGCCTGGGGCTGGCGGCTCTGGCCGTGATCGTGAGTTTCACGACGGCGAGGCTCCTGCGCAGGTTCAAGCTCGCCGTGGACGCTATGGGCGCCGTGGCCCGCGGGCAGTTCGACGCCCGCATACAGGAGGACAGGCCGGACGAGATCGGGCTGATGATACGCCAGTTCAACAATCTGCTGGACATTCTGGAGCGAACCGTGGCCCAGTCCCTGGAGCGCGAAGCGAGGCGCAGGGACGCCCAGCTGGAGGCGCTGCAGTACCAGATCAACCCGCATTTCATATACAACTCTATGTATTTTTTGCAGCTCTCCATGGAAAAAGAGGGGCTTTGGGAGCTGGCCGACGCCGTCAGCTGCTTTGCCGGGATACTGCACTACAACGCGGGCGGGGCCATGTTTGCCACGTTCGCGGAGGAGATCGGCCACTTGCGCACGTACCTCCAATTCGTGAACGCCTTCCGCGAAAAGCCCATATCGCTGGAAGCGGACTGCCCGGAGGAACTTGCTGGCAGGACGTTTTTGCGGTTCATATTCCAGCCGCTCGTGGAAAACGCCATAAAGCACGGCGGCAGGGGCCTCGCGCGCATAGAGATTCGGATTCGGGGCGAGGGGGGCAAGTGCGTCGTGGAGGTGTCCAACGACGGGGAGATCCCGGCAGACGAGACTGCCGAGCGCATCAACCGCTCCCTTTCCCGCGCCGAGGAAGGCGCGGGGGGTGGCGCGGGAAGCGCGGGTGACACAGGAGGCGTAGGTGGCACGGATGGCGCGGGCAGCAAGGGTGGCGCTGGAGGCGCGGAAGGCACGGGTGGCGCGGGTGGCACAGGCGGCACGGAAGGCGTGGCTGGCGGCGAGGGAAGGCCGCGCCAGCTGGGGCTTTACAACATCGCCAGCCGGCTCAGGCTGTTTTTCGGCGACGGCGTGGAGATCCGCCTGGCCGGCGGGGAGCGCGCGAGCGTGAGGATCGTATTTCCTGCGGACGCGGGCCCTGCGGGGAGCGCCAAGGCGAGCGCCATATCGGCCCCTGCGGCGAGCGTTGCGGCAAGTCCGACGCCGAACGCCGTGACGAACGCCGCGATGAGCGTTGCGGCGAGCGCGGCGCCGGGCCGCGCACCAGATTCTGCGGCAAGCGCTGCGCCAGAGAAGGGATGCGGCTGCATTGGAAATTAACATACTGATCGTGGACGACGAGCAGATCGTCTGCGAGGGCATGATGAACAGGATCGCGCGTATAGGGCCCGGCGGCGTGGCCAGGACGGAGTGCCGGCTCTCTGGGGCGGAGGCGCTGGAGCTGGCGCGCTCCTGCCCGGATGCGGCCTGGCTCGTGTTCGTGGACATCAACATGCCTGGGATGGACGGGCTGGAGCTGATCCGGCTGCTGCGCGAGGCCGCGCCCATGGCGGGCTTTGTGGTGCTCACGGCGCACAGGGAGTTTTCCTACGCGCAGGAGGCGCTGAGGCTGGGAGCGGACGACTACCTTTTGAAGCCCGTCCTTTTCGAGCAGTTCAAAAAGACACTGGAGAGCTCGCTGGAAAAGCTGAAGGCCCGGCTGGGCGCCGTGGGGCGGGCGGGCCGCCCGGCGAAAAGCCCGCTCTCCGAAGCCCTTGACACGCTGGTCTACGGCGGCCCGCCGGAGCTGGGGCAAATTTTGCGAGCCGATCCGGCCCTTGGCGGCTGGGAGAGCTACGCCGTCGCCCTGTTCGGCCCGGCGCCAGGAGCGGGCCAAAACAGCGTCCCGGCCGGCGCGGCGCTCGCAGGGCCGGAAGGCGGGGCGCCTGCCGGGCGAAGCGGGGCGTATTCCGAGCGTGATGGGGCGCTGGCCGCGCAGGGGGAGGCGCTGGCTGGAACGGGCGAGGCGCTCGCTATGCGGAACGGCGCGCCTGCCGCGCAGGGCGAAGCATTTTCCGGGCTGGGCGGGGCGCTCGCAGGGCCGGAAGGCGAATACGCCGCCCTGCCCTTTCAGCTGGGGCGCGGCCTGCTGGTGGGCCTTGGGCCGCAAGCCACGCCAAAGAGCGCTATATCCCATATTTTGGGCGATATCCGCGCGAACGGGGGGATGGGGCCATTTCTCGCCGGCGCGTGCGGGGTGAGCGCCGCCGGCGCGTCCCTGCCGGAGCTGTACGCCGAGGCCGCGCAGATGCTGGAAGTCTCCCGCTTCTATCCAAAGATGGGGCCTGTGTTCGCGGAAGGGGCGCGGCAGGCGGCAGGCGGGCCGCAGGCAGGATGCTCGTCGCAGGCGGTCGGGCCGCAGGCGGGTGCGCTGCCGCAGACGGCAGGCGCCGGCCATCCACCTGCCCTGCCGCCATTTGCCCCACCGCCCTCCGGGTCGCGCCCCTCTGCCCCGCCATTCGCCAAGCCGCCCCTCGCCCCCCGCCACTCCATCCCGGACGAGGACAGGCGCGCCCAGGCCAAGGCGCTGCGCACTTTTGACCGGGAGGGCTACCAAAGGCTCGTGATGAAGCTTTTCCCGGACATCCTGCCCGATCCCCGGCATTTTTCGGAAACCGGAAGGCTCTACATCGGGGCGCTGCGCGTGCTGGACAGCGTCGCGTTCTCCTTCAGCCTGGACGCGGGCCGGCTGCCGGGCGAAATAGAGGCTTTTTCCGACGTGGGCGAGCTGCGCGGGGCGCTGCTCGGCGCCTTCGACGCTCTGGCCGGCGCATTCGCGGAAAAGCTGGGGCGCTTCACGCTGGAGGACTCGCTGCGCTACATCAGCGAGAATCTGGACAGCGTGGATCTGGCCACGGTAGCCAACTACATGGATTTGAGCTATACTTATTTCAGCCAGCTTTTCAAGAAAAGCACGGGCCAGAGCTTCACGAAGTACATCAGCTCCATGAAGATGAAATCCGCGCTGAAGCTGCTTGGGAGCGGCAAGAAAATCGCGGCGGCGGCCTCCATGCTGGGCTACGTGAGCCCCAAGAATTTCGCGCGGGCCTTCAAGAGCTACTACGGCGTGGCCCCTTCCCGCTGGCGGAGCCTCAGGCCGGAAAGCAAAGTCAAAATGAAAGCCGAATAAAATAAGGTGCGGACAGGGAGAATGGGCAATATGAATAAGACGAAAATCGCGATTGTCGGGCTGAATTTCGGCAGGCATATTCTGGAGGGCGAGCTGCTGAAGGGGCCGGGGGCGGAGTTTTTCGCCGTGGCCGCCGTCTGCGACGCGGACGGCCAAAAGGCGGCAATGTACGGGAAAAAGCACGGCATCCCCCACTACGCGGATCTGGACGCGCTGCTCGAGAACAAAGACGTGGAGGCCGTCGGGCTTTACACGGGGCCTGCCGGGCGGGCGGCGCTCATCGGCAAGATCATCCGTTCGGGCAGGGACGTCATGACCACGAAGCCGTTCGAGCTGGACGCGGGAAAGGCCGCAGGCGTTCTGGCCGAGGCGCGGCGGCTCGGCAGGGCGGTCCACATGAACTCACCGTCCCCGCTGCCGACGGAGGATCTGCGGATAATCGCCGGCTGGCGCGAAAAATACGGGCTGGGCCGGCCCATCGCCTGCCAGGCGTCGTCGTGGGCCAACTACCGGGACGCGGCCGACGGCAGCTGGTACGACGATCCGGAGCTGTGCCCGGCCGCGCCCGTCTACCGCCTGGGCATCTATCTCATCAACGACCTCGTCTGGCTGCTGGGCGAGCCGGAGAGCGTGACCGTGCAACAGTCCCGGATCTTCACCGGCCGGCCCACTTCCGACAACGCCCAGATGGGGATCCTGTTCAAGAGCGGGGCGATCGCGAACGTCTTTTCCAGCTTTTGCGTGAACGACGGGCAGCATTACAGGAACGCCCTCGTCCTGAACTACGAAAACGGAACCGTCTACCGCAATGTCGGGCCGCTGCGCCGGGGGGAAAAGAACAGGCTGGCCGTAATAGCCGGCGCAGTCGCGGGCGCGGGAACGGGAGCGGGCGCAGGCAATGCGGGCAGCAACGCTGGCAACAGCGCCGGCAGCGGCGCCGCCGAAACGACGGAAACGATAGAAACGGCGGAAACGGATCAGCATTCCGGGGAATACCTGTGGGAGGACTTCCACAGGGCGGCCAGGGGCGAGGATGTCCTGCCGGGCGGCGCGGCTGAGTACGACGCGCGGATTGTGTGCGGCGTCAGGATTGTCGAGGCCATGCGGCGCGCCCAAAAGACGGGAGGCGCAGCATGCTTGGAGTAGGGCTTTA
>JAISFK010000079.1 GCA_031263625.1 Clostridiales bacterium | reverse complement strand
GAGGTGTTCGAGAAATGATCATGCCAAACAAGAACATCACCGTGCGCTATTCTTTGCTTCATTGCGGAGCGCTGATTCTTGCCGAACTCAAGAATCCAAACACTGTTTCCGCGCTTTGGGAAAGGACCAAAAATCAGGAAGTGCTTTCGAGTTATGAGAAGTTCATACTTACGCTGGACTATCTGTTCGCGATCGGCGCCATCGCCTTTCGCGACGGCCTGATTGCGAGGCGCTCCCATGCTTAAATCGCTTCGGAGCAATAGTCCCACGTTCAAGCGAGTGTATTTTCGCGAAGGGTACAACATAATCCTTGCGGATCGCCGGAGCCAGACGGATGAAGATGACCGCAAGAAGACGCGCAACGGCGCCGGGAAATCGACGCTTGTCGAGATTATCCACTTTTGCCTTGGGGCGCGGGTTGAAAGAGGCTCAATCTTCAAATCCAAAGAACTCGAGGGCTGGAGCTTTATTCTCGAGTTCAGCGTTGGCGGCCTCGACTTCGAGATTGAGCGTTGCGTGGATGCGCCGAACAAAATTATCCTACATAGGTTTCCGCCGCAGCTTGGATGGGACGCAAAAACAGACAGGGACAGCCGGTTGCGCCATGTCGCGCTTGCGACGTTTAACGACGAAATGAGGGCGCTGTTCTTTGGGTTGCCAAAGATCGGCCCCGATCACGCGCCTTCGTTTCGCGAGCTTATTTCTTACTATGCCCGCCGCAACATAGACGGATACCGCGACGCTTTTGAATTTTGGAAAAATCAGCCTGTACACAGCCGCCAGGCTTGCAATGCGTATTTCCTCGGCCTGAACATGGAATTTGCCTCAAAATTCCAAAAGCTGAGGGAGGAAGCAAAGAATATTGACGATTATCGGAAGGCAGTCGCGTCCGGAGTTGTCGGCGCGGTTGTTCTGGATGTGGGAAAGCTGGAAACTGAGGTTATCAACAGAAAAGCGGATGCCGAGCATATGCGAAAGCAGCTTGAGTCGTTCCGCGTGCATCCGCAGTACAACGAGATAGCGGACGAGGCAAACGACCTGACGGAGCAAATCCACCAGGCCAGCAACACCCTTGTGCTTCGGCAGCAGTTTCTCTCGCGGTATGAGCAGAGCATGGAAGAGGAAGTCGCCGACGTATCGACTGACGAATTGCAGCGGGTATACGAAGAAGCAGGGGTTGTCTTTCCCGACGGCGTGAAAGTGCGGCTTGGCGAAGTCGTCAATTTTCATAAAGCCCTGCTCTCCAACAGGAGGGACTACCTCCAAAGCGAGATCGCGAGGCTCCGCGGCGAAATTGCCTATTTGCGCGAGAATATCGAAAAGCTGACGGAGGCCCGCGCAAAGTCCCTGCAAATCCTCGAGTCCCACGGCGCGCTGGAGGAGTATGCCAAGCTTCAGGAGAGATACTCCAAGCTTGTCCAGCTGCACGAAGATGCCCAAAAGCGCAAAGAGGCGGCTATGCAGATTGAAGAGCGCAAGAGCAAGAACAAGATTGAAACCCAGGAGCTTCTGTTGCTGGCCCGCCGCGACTACGCGGAGCGCATATCAGCGAGAGAGCGCGCCGTGTCCCTGTTCCGGGAGTACACAGAGTTTCTGTATCAGGAACCAGGAATCCTCACCATTGAGATCAAGGACACGGGCTACAATTTTGGCGTGGAAATCAGAAGCGCGAAAAGCCAGGGCGTAAACTACATGAAAGTGTTTTGCTATGACATGCTTATAGCCGAACTCGGCGCGTCAAGGAATTGCCACCCTGATTTTCTGGTGCATGACAGCACCATATTCGACGGCGTGGACGAACGCCAGATTGCATTAGCGCTAACCCTTGCCAGCAGAAAGTGCGAGAAGGTGGGGTTTCAGTACATCTGCCTGATGAACTCCGATACTATCCCAAAAAGAGAATTTGACGGGCGGTTCATGGCAACGTTTGAGGATAGCGTTGTGTTGCGCCTCGATGACTCCACTGACACGGGAGGGTTGCTTGGAATCCGCTTTTAGCGACTTACAGCGCGGCGCTTCAAAATGCTGAGGCGCGCGGAGAGGGCGAGCCGTAGCGAAACGCGGCGCGCGGGCGATTTTCGCTGTTGAGTTTGCCGCCGTCTTGTGCTATGCTCATTTAAAGGGAGGGCGGCGCGGATGCAGGACATGCCTTTGGAGCTGGAGGCGAAAATTGAGCGGCTGGGCGAGATTCTGGCGGGCAGCCGGGGCACGGTGTTTTTCGGCGGCGCGGGCACGTCCACGGAGAGCGGGATACCAGATTTTCGGAGCCAGGACGGGCTGTACGCGCAGAAATTCAAATATCCGCCGGAGCGCATCCTGAGCCGCACGTTTTTTGACGAGCATACGGACGAGTTTTTCGCGTTCTACAGGGAGAAGATGCTGTTCCTGGACGCGGAGCCGAACGCGGCCCACCGCGCCCTTGCCGCCATGGAGGGGGCCGGGAGGCTGGAGGCCGTGATCACGCAGAACATAGACGGCCTGCACCAGAAGGCAGGGAGCAAAAACGTGCTGGAGTTGCACGGCAGCGTGCATAGGAACCATTGCATGGGCTGCGGCAGGGCATACGGCGTTTCGCATGTCGCGGGCGCGGCGGGCGCGCCGCGCTGCGAGTGCGGCGGTATAGTCAAGCCGGACGTCGTGCTGTACGAGGAGGGGCTTGACAGCGACACGCTGAGGCGGTCGGCCGAGCTTATATCGGGCGCCGACACGCTGATTGTCGGCGGCACGTCGCTGACCGTGTATCCGGCGGCGGGCTTCGTCGATTTTTTTGAGGGGCGTAGCCTCGTCGTCATCAACAGGTCGCCGACGAGCGCGGACAAGGCGGCAAGCCTGGTCATCAACGCCGGCATAGCGCAAGTGCTCGGCTCGCTGCGGATTTTACGCTAAGGACGCGAAGCAGTTCAGCGCTTGCTCCATTGCGCGGCGAACTTGGGATATGACATATCGGACATAGAAAAGGAGGCAAGGCAGGCATGGACAAAACGCAGTTGGGCGGCACGGGCATATACGCCAGCCCGCTCATGATCGGGTGCTGGAGTTTTGGCGGCGGCCAGGGCAGCTACTGGGGCGTTCAGGAGCAGTCGGACGTTGACGCGCTCGTGGGCGAGGCGCTGGACATCGGCGTCAATTTTTTTGACACGGCTTTCGGCTACAACGACGGCGCGAGCGAGATATCGCTGGGCAAGGCGCTCGCCGGAAGGCGCGGCGAGGCCGTCATCTGCAACAAGATCCAGGTCCAGCCGCGCGAAAAGCTCGGCTCGTACCGAAATATGATCGAGGAAAGCCTGAAAAGGCTTGGCGCGGACGCGATCGACCTCATGATGATCCACTGGCCCGTCGCCGACGCGGCGCTGCTGCGCGCGAATTTTGAGGCGCTGCTCGACGTTCGCGAGCGCGGCCTGGTGCGCGAGATCGGCGTGAGCAACTTCGCGCTTGGGGCGCTGGCGCTTGCCAAGGAGTGCGGCGTCGCCGTCGCGGCGAACGAGTTCGCCTACAGCCTGATGTCGCGCGGGATCGAGCGCGAGATACTGCCCAGCTGCCATGAGAGCGGGATCGGCGTGCTGGCGTACATGCCGCTCATGCAGGGCGTGCTGGCCGGGAAGTACGCCTCGGTCGGCGAAGTGCCGCCGATGCGCAGGCGCACGGTGCATTTTTCGGGGGCGGGCAATCCAGAGTCCAAGCACGGGCTGCCCGGCGCGGATCTTGAGGCCGAGTCGCTTTTGGCCGGCCTGCGCGAGGTGTCGCGCGACGCGGGCATACCCTGCGGGCGGCTCGCCGTGGCATGGTTGCTTCAAAAGCCCGGCGTGGCGTCTGCTATCGTGGGCTGCAGGAACGCGGAGCAGCTTGTCGAGAACGCGCAGGCGGCGCAGACGCGCCTGCCCCCGGACGTGGCGCTTGCGCTGGACGGCATCAGCAAGCCGCTGATGGACAAGCTCGGCGACCACCTTGACATATGGCAGCCGCTCGAATCCTCGCGGATATGGTAGGCAGCGCGGCGGCGCGGTGATGCCGCAGATATGGCAGACGGCGCGGCGATGCGGCAGATATGGTAGGCAGCGCGGTGGCATAGCGGCGTGGCGGTGCGACTGGGTGGTGGCATAGCTGTGCGGCGGCGCGGTAGCGTAGCTGTGCGGCGGTGTGGCGGCGGGCCGCCCGGACTGCCGCCGCGACGTGCCTGGCGAAGCAACATGCCCTGTCGGGCGGCGCAACGCAGTCCTGCTGTGTGCGCGGTTGCCGCGCCCTCCGCTTTTGCGCCTTCCGCGCCGCTCACTTCGCCGTTGCGCCATCCGCGCTGCTCACTCCGTTGCCGCGCCCTCCGCTTTTGCGCCCTCCGCGTTGCTCACTTCGCCGTTGCGCTCTCCGCTTTCGCGGTTGCGGCCAGAGCCGCGCCTTTTCCGAAGGCGCACGCCGCTATGTGGTCGTTGACCACGCCCACCGCCTGCAAGTACGAGTAGACGATCGTCGAGCCGACGAACTTGAAGCCGAACCGCTTCAGCTCGCGGCTTATCTCGTCGGACATCGGCGAGGTCGCCGGCATAAGCTCCTGCGTCTCCCAATTCCCGACCACCTGCCTGCCGCCCGTGAAAGACCAGAGATAGCTGTCGAGCGAGCCGTATTGCTCGCACAGCTTGAAATACGCTCTCGCGTTCGTTATCGCGGCGTTCACTTTGAGCCGGTTGCGTATTATGCCGGGGTCCTGGAGAAGCTCGGCGACCTTTGCCTCGTCGTATGCGGCGATCTTTTGCGGGTCGAAGCCGTCGAACGCCGCGCAGAGAGTGTCCATCTTCCTCAAAATCCCGCGCCAGGAGAGCCCCGCCTGCTTGCCCTCCAAAATCAGCATCTTGAACAGGCGGCGCTCGTCGTGGCAGGGCGCGCCCCATTCGGCGTCGTGGTATTCCCGCGAGAGCGGGTCGGCGTTCGCCCATGGGCAGCGGATTGTTTCGTCGTTTGTCATCGGATCTCCTTTAAATGTGCAGCATGGATTTTGCCAGCGCGAAATACACGATGAGCGCGCCCGCGTCCACGATCGTGGTTATGACGGGCGACGCCATGACCGCCGGGTCGAGGCCGAGCTTTTTTGCGCCCATCGGCAGCAGGCAGCCCACCGCTTTCGCCATCACGACCGTGACATACAGCGCGACCGACACGGTCAGCGCCAAAACCCAGCCCTGGCCCGTCAGGACGACGCGCAGAAAATTGACGGCCACGAGCGCCGCGCCGCACAGAAGCGCCACGCGTAGCTCCTTCCAGAGGACGGCCCAGACGTCGCCCAGCGCGACCTCCTCGAGCGCCATGCCGCGGATGACGAGCGTGGAGCTCTGAGAGCCGGCATTGCCGCCCGTGTCCATGAGCATCGGTATGAACGCGACGAGCGTCGGGAGCACGGCAAGCGATTCCTCGAAGTCGGATATTATGGCGCCTGTCACCGTCGCGGACAGCATCAGCAGCAGCAGCCAGACCACGCGGTTTTTTGTGAGCGCCCACACGCTGGTTTTAAGGTACGGGGCCTCGGAGGGCGACATGGCCGCCATCAGCTCGAAGTCCTCCGTCGCCTCCTCCTCCTGCACGGCTATGACGTCGTCCACGGTCACTATGCCGACCAGGCGGTTTTCGTTGTCCACGACGGGCATGGCGAGCAGGCCGTACTTGCGGAAGTCGTTGGCGAGGCTTTCGCGGTCGTCCGAGGTGGCCGCGAAGATGACGTTCGCGTCCATTATGTCGCGGATCAGGGCGTCCGGCTTCGACAGCAAGAGCTCGCGCGCGGACACCTCGCCGAGCAGGCGGCGCTCCCTGTCCGTCACGTAGCACGTGTAGATGGTTTCCTTGTTCAGCCCCGTGGAGCGGATGCGCCTGAACGCGACATCGACAGTGTAGTTCTCCTTCAGCGACACGTATTCGACGGTCATGACGCTGCCGACGGAGTCCTCAGGGTATTTCAGGAACTGGTTGATCATGTTGCGCTTGCTGACGGGCACGCTGGCCAGCACGCGATTGACGACGCTGGCGGGCATCTCCTCGATGAAGTCCACGGCGTCGTCCAGGAACAGGTCGTTGATTATGCCGCCAATCTCGCTGTCGGTTATGGCGGCGACAATATTCTGCTGCACGTCGCGCGAAAGGTACGCGAATACCTCCGCCGCCTCGTCCTTGTGCAGCATGCGGAACGCCTTGAGCGCGGACTGCTCGTCCAGGCGCTCCAGCTCGTCGGCAATGTCCACGGTGTTCATGCCGCTGAGCGTCTCCTTGATTTGCGCGAGATCGTTTGTGTTGAGCAATTTTTGATCCATGCGGGGCCTCCTTCCTTTTTTCCATGTGCGCATGCGCGGCGCATTAGTGCGCGAGCGCGCGTGAGTGCGCGTGAGCGCGGATCCGGAAGTCAGCGGCGCAAGCCGTGCGGAGAGATGGCGAAAAATAAGGGGGGCAAAAAGCCCGTTCCATGAGGCGCAAGCGAAATTGGGGCGGCCGTCCGCAGCCAGAGAGAGCGGAGCGGCCAAGGCGACCAGAGTGGCGGCGGCTGTGGCAACCGCGACGGCAACGATTGCGGGCGAGGCCGCAGTTTGGCGGCTGCGGGCGGGCATACGCGGCGCCCGAGAGGCGCTCGCGGCGCCGGGCGCGCCTGTGTTGCGCCCTGTCGGCGGCTATCCCGCGCGAAGTGCTGAAATGGCGTGAGAATGGCCGCAATTTGGTTTGCGCAAATGGAATTTTTCAGCCTGCGCACGGTTTGGCGCCATGCGACTTCGAGGGTGCTCGTCCATTATCTCACATCCTTTCGCCCAACGCGGATTCCAAACTTAAAAATTATAAGGCCCGCGCAACTCAGCCAGCGCTTGTCCTTGTTTTTATTTGGAATCGCTATATGGACAGTTTAGCACCAAATGCGGCGCGGTGTCAACAAAAACGGCGCGCAAAAATGGCGTAAAAACGACGTAAAAACGGCCGCAAAAACGGCAACTGCAACCGACAGAACAATAGCCGGCCCTGGCTCCATGGCCATGGCCGGCTATTGCCTGATGAAATGCCGCAAAACTCAGGAAGCGTTGCTCATGCGCCGTTCGCGCGTTGCTCACGCGCCGCCCGCGCCATGCTCGCGCCCTTGCCGCTTCGCTTTGCGCTGCGGCGGGGCCTGCCCAGCTGTCGCTTGCCCAGTTGCCACTTGCACAGCTGCCATTTGCTCATTTGCCCAACTGCCATTTGCTCAGCTGTCACTCGCCCAGCTGCCATTTGCTCATCTGTGTCACCCGCCCAACTGTCGCTCGCCCGCCCGCCGCGCCTGCTTTAGGCGATTTGGCACAGCGAGAAGTCGTCAAACTGGAACCAGTCCGGGTTGCAGGTGTCCGTCTGAATCCCATATTCAACCGAGCCGCTCTCCGGC
>JAISFK010000455.1 GCA_031263625.1 Clostridiales bacterium | reverse complement strand
CACCCGTTCTGGGACTATCCGGCGCACAGGGGGAAGCCCGTGAAGATTGACGTGTACTCCCGCGCGCCGACGGTCGAGCTGCTGCTGAACGGCAGGAGCCTGGGCAGGCGCGGGGCGGGAAAGGCGGCGGGCTATGTCGCGCCGTTCGAGGCGCTGTACGAGGACGGCGAGCTTACGGCGATCAGCCTCGACGGCTCCGGCGCGGAGATATCCAGACACACGCTGTCCACGCCGGGAAAATTCGCCTCGCTGGCGGTGGAGATGGGCGAGCCCGTCGGCGACATCATCTACGCCGACATCTCGGCGGTGGACGCCGCCGGCCGCCTCGTGCCGTTCGACGACAAGCGCGTGAGGGCCACGGTCGGGGGCTGCGGGGAGCTGATCGCGTTCGGCTCCGGCCGGCCCGCGACGGACGAGGGCTTCACGAGCGGCGTGGCGACGACGTACCTCGGCAGGGCGCAGGCAGTCATCCGCGTAAACCGGGGGAGCGATGGGGGCGGCGCAGACGGCGGCGCTGGCAATATGGGCGGCGCAGACGGCGCGAATGGTGCGAATGGCGCTGGCAGCGCGGGCGTCGCGGTCGCAGGCGGCGGCGCGGGCAATGCAGGCAACGCGGGCAGGCCGACGCTGACGGTCGAGATAGCATAATAACAGCATAATAATAGCACAATACTAATAAAAAATGGAGCGTGCCATCATGGGTACAAGGGACAAGTTTTTTCGCGCGATGCGCAGGGAGGACAACGGCTACGTGCCGTTTGAGTTCGGGCTGTGCCCGGCCCTGCAAAAAAAGTTCGAGGAAAAGTCGGGGACGACGGACTACGTGGGCTATTACGGCTTTCCGGTGCGCTCCGCCGCCCCCAGGTGCAAAATAACCGAGGACAGGTTTTCAAAATACTTCCCCGGCAAGGCGGGCACGGAGGGCTTCAGCATAAACCGGGAGTGGGGCATGGGCGCCGCCGCCGGCTCGGTCGCCCACTTCTCGCACATGGAGCCTTCGATGGGCGGGTTCACGAGGATGGAGGAATTTGAGAGCTACCCGTTCCCGGATCCGGTCAGGGACTACGACTGGGAGCATTTCCAGCCGCAAGTGGACGGCATAAAGCGGCAGGACGCCATCGCGGTCGCGCCGATGGAGACGACGCTCTTTGAGGTGTCGTGGTACATGCGCGGCATGGAAAATTTCATGATGGACATGATAGAGAGCCCGGAAATCGCGGAATTTCTGCTCGACAGGGCCTGCGAGATTCGGTGCGAGTTCGCGCGGCGCTACGCGCTCGCGGGCTGCGACGTGCTGAGGCTCGGCGACGACGTGTCCACCCAGCTGGACATGATGATGAGCCCGGAGCAGTACCGCGCCTTCCTGAAGCCGAGGCTCGCCAAGGTCATAAAGGCCGCCAAGGACGCCAAGCCCGACATGCTGATCTTCTACCACGGGGACGGCAACTTGCAGAAAGTCATCCCCGACCTGATCGAGGTCGGCGTCGAGATCCTCAACCCCATACAGCCGGAGTGCATGGATCCCGCCGAGATCAAGCGCAAGTACGGCAGCAGGCTCTCGTTCTGGGGCACGCTCGGCACGCAGACGACCATGCCGTTCGGCACCCCGGAGGACGTGCGCGGCGAGTGCATGAAGCGGATAGAGGACGTGGGCCATGACGGCGGCCTGTTTTTGGCCCCCTCGCACATACTCGAGCCGGAGGTGCCCTGGGAAAATGTGGAGGCATTCGTCGCGGCCGTGGCCGAGTACAATGGGCGCCGTTAGACGGCGAATTTTATGCAAAACGCTGAAATTGCGGCCATGGCGCGATTTTTCCCGTGTCAGGCCGCGTTTGATGGCTATATATGACTATGATGGTGAATAAAAAACGCTTGCGTACGATGCTAATACTGCTGGTTGTTGCCGTGACGGCATACTGCCTTGTCGCTTTCAGCGATATCCCCATCCTGCTTTCCGCGAGGGATATCTGGATTGAAACGGCCATGACGACTGCCGATCACCAGTGGCTTGCCACGCTTTTGTTTCCGCGCTCGGTCATCGAGAGCACCATGGGCAGGCAGGTCATGCCGGACGACGTCACGCAGCGGCACGACCTCGTGGACATAGGCGCGCGGCGGGACGAGAGCGACGACATGCAGGCGGCCTACGCCGACGCGGGCGGCGGGCGAGCGGCGGGCGCCGGGGGCAGCGGCGCGGCGGGCTCTGCCGGGGGCGGCGGGGCCGGCAGGGCTGGCGCCAGCGGTTCAGGCGTCGGCGCGGCGGGCGATGGCGGCGGGGCTGGCGGCGCCGGGGCAAGCGACTACGGCGGCAATAACGGCTATGGAGGCCGCGGCGGCTACGGCGAGACGGTGTTCGACGGCGCGGGCGACAGGGGGGCGATGGGCCAGCAGGGCGCATACGGCGGGGCGCCCGGCCAGGGAGGCGCGGCCGGCGGCGCGGGCGCAGGCGCCGGGACGGACGCGCTTGGCAACAAGATCATCGTGGACGACGCCGACCAGGGCATACGGATTGTCGAGGTGAAGGGCGCCACTTATGTCGGGCGCGTGCTTTTCGTCGCGGACCCGTCCCGCGTGGTCGTGAGGCACACGCGGAATCCGGGCGCCATCGGACAGCTGATCGGCGACTATCTTACGCAGCACGGCGCCATCGCCGGCATAAACGGGAACGGCTTCGACGATCCGGAGGGCCACGGCAAGGGCGGCAGCATCATCGGGTGGAGCGTGTCCGGCGGCAAGGAGTGGGGGACCGGGCCGCGCAACGAGTATTCGTCTTCGGGGTTCAGCGAGGACGACGTGCTTGTCGTCGGCAAGATGTCGAGCTTCGCGGAGCACGGCATCAGGGACATGGTCCAGTACGGGCCGGCGCTCATCGTTGACGGCAAGCTGCTGATCAAGGGCAGCGCGGGCTGGGGCCTGCAGCCGCGCACGGCGATCGGCCAGCTCGGCGACGGCACCGTGGCGCTCGCCACGGTTGACGGCAGGCAGCCGGGCCACTCGGTCGGGATAACGGCCGGGGATCTGGCGTCGCTGCTGTACGACTACGGCTGCGTCAACGCGGGGCTGTGCGACGGCGGCAGCTCGTCGGTCATGATGTACGACGGGAGCGTGATAGGCTCGCCGTCAACGCCCATGAAGGATACCGGCAGATACCTGCCCAACGCCATTCTAGTGCTGCGCAAGTGATGCCTA
>JAISFK010000389.1 GCA_031263625.1 Clostridiales bacterium | reverse complement strand
CGCCCACGCTCGGCTCCGCGCCTTCCTCCATCTCTATCGTCACGAGGCCCTTCGACACGGCGTCTGCCGGCGCCGCGCTGGAACCTGTCGCGCCGTCGCCGCTGCCGCCTGCCGCGCCGCTATCTGTCGAGCTGCCTGGCGCGTTGGGCGTGGGCGAGCCGCTGCTCGACCCCTGAGACGGCGGCGAGCCAGGGCTATCCGTCGAAGGCGGCGTCACGGGGTTAAAGGAACCGTCGTCCACCACGTAGGTAAAGGTGTCCGTCAGCCCCGCAAAGGGCACATTGGGCTTGTCGGCGCTGGCCGAGTTGCCGCGGATCATCACCGTGAACACGGTATCGTCCTCCACGGTCCAGCCATCCCCGTGTCCATAGCCGCCGTACCCGTCTTCGGTCAGCATGATGTTCAGGTCGTTGTCCGGGTTTGCGTCGTCAAAATACTGGAGCGAGCGCAATCCGAGGGACAGCGTGACCGTTTCGCTCTCTCCCGGCTGGAGCAGACCGGTTTTCCCATAGGCCTTGAGTTCATTCTTCGGCCGCCCCTCCTCCTGCCATGTGCTGGCGCTGAGGTAAAGCTGCACGGCTTCCTTGCCGGGGAGGGTCCCCGTGTTGGTGACCTTCACGCTGGCGGTGAGCGTCCCGTCCGGGTCGTTCTTGTCAAAGACCTTGCTGCTCAGCTTGAGGTCGCTGTATTCAAAGGTCGTGTAGCTCAGCCCGTAGCCGAAGGGGTACGCGACCATGCTGCTGTACTTCTCCGGGTTCGTCTCGAAGTACCGATAGCCCACGAACACGCCCTCGTCGTACCAGGCCGGGCTGGAATTGAAGGTCGAGCCCGGATGCTTGTTTGCCGCGATGGAGGGGCTGTCGTCAAAGGAGACCGGGAAGGTCTGCCCCAGCTTGCCGGACGGGTTGACTGCGCCCTTCAGGATGTCCGCGATGGCGCGCGTGCCCTCCGTGCCCGGATTCCAGATGTCCAGAACCGCGTCCGCGCTCTCCCGGAATTCCGTCGTGTTGACCGTGCCGCCCACGTTGATCAGAGCGATCAGCTTCTTGCCTGCGTTGTGGAACGCGGAAGCGTAGGCGCTGAACACCGTCTTTTCCATGGCGGTCAGATTGAACGCGCTCTGCGCCAAGTCGCTGCCCTCGCCGGACACCCGCGTCAGCACAAAGACGCCCACGTCCGCCGCATCCGCCGCGGCTCTGGCCGCAGTCTGCGCGTTGCTCTCGCCAGCCGACGCTGAAACCGCGCTTGCCGCGGCCCACGCCGCGTTTTCATCGGCCAGGCCGTCCGCCTGCGCCGTGCCGTAGACGTACTTGTTCCCGTCGCGGCCCGTCTGCGGGTTGTCAGTCAGGGCGGCGCGGAAAGCGGCCTCGTTGCCGCCATACACGCCCGCGTCGATCTTCCAGTCCACCACATTAAAGCCCCGATCCTCCAGCGCCTCCACCAGCGAGAGGGAGTAGGGCGTCGTGTTGTTGTTGAAGCGCACCTGGGCGCTACCCGTGCCCTGGATCACCACGTCGCCGACGGACGCGCTGTCGCCGTACCACCTCGGATCAAACTGCTCATGCCACGCGTTCCGGCTCGTGATCAGCGCGACCTTCTCGCCGCCCGCCAGCGGCAGCGCGCCGTCCTTGTTTTTCATCAGAACGATGCCCTCGTCCGCCGCCTGCTTGTTGACCTCGGCGGCAGCCAACTGCACTGCGGAGCCGCCAAACTCGCCGGAGCGCAGCCCGATGTCCGCTTGGGTAAGCCCCTTGACGACCGTGCCGTCCGCCTTGGTATAATCTGCGTAGGATCCGTCTGCCTGAAGCTTCCCGTACTCGCCCCGGAACGCGGAGGTCTTGACCAGCACGCCCAGAATGTTTCGGACGCTCCGGTTCAGCAGCTCCGCCCGGCGCACGCGCTCCGCCGTGGTGATGCCGCTCTCCAGAATCCAGACCCGTACCTGGTCCTGGTCGCGGGTGGATTGCCCCATGTCCATCTGGGCCTCCAGCGAAAGGGGCCCGCTATAGTCCCCGCCCCAGTCGGACATCACAAAGCCCTCGTGGCCCCACTCGCCGCGCAGGACATCGGTCACCAGCCACTTGTTGGCGTGCATGTTGACGCCGTTGACGGCGTTGTAGCCCGTCATGTATGTCCAGGGCTGCTCCTTTGAGGCCATCTCGAAGGGCAGCAGGTAGATCTCGCGCAGGGCGCGCTCGGACACGTTGGAACTGCCCTGGCTGCGGTTGGACTCCGCGTCGTTGGCCACATAGTGCTTGAGGGACGTGCCGACGCCGCCGGCCTGAATCGCCTTGACATAGTTGGCCACCGTCACGCCGGCAATGTACGGATCCTCGGAATAGTACTCAAAGTTCCGGCCCGCCAGCGGGTTGCGCTGGTTGTTGATGCCGGGGCCCAGCACGATGTCCACGGCGTAGTAAATCGCCTCTTGCGCCGTCTTCTCGGCGATCATCGTGGGAATCTCCGGGTTCCATGTGGAACCCATGCCGGAGGGCGCCATCCAGACGGTCGCGTTCTTCCACATGCGTACGCCAGCCGGCCCATCCGCCAGTACGAGAGAGGGGATGTTGAAGCGCGGGATGGCGTATGTGCCGCCCGCCGGCCCGCCCCTGTCCGGGGTGCCGTCGTTGTTCACCTCGGCCGGCTCGTTCTTGCCGTTGAGCAATTGCGTGGGGTCGCCGCCCACGCCGGAGGTCAGCATGATCCGCTCCTCCAGCGACAGCGCGCCGATGACCTCGTCGATGTTGTCCGGCGTCAACTGGGGCAACGCCGAGGCGCTGCGGTAGCTGTATGTCACGGGGTCACCCCACAGCGGCGTCGCGCCGCCCAGATACACAGCTCTGGCTTTAACAACAAACGCCGTCGTCTCCGTCGCGCCGCTCACAGAGATCGGCATCCCGGTGTACTGGATGGCGTTGGTCGTGGTAGTCACCTCGCTCACCGACGCGTCGTCGGTAATGCCGGTTCGCGGGTCAAAGGCCCCCGTCCCGATGTTGTACCAAATCTCCATGCCGACTGTGGAGGTGGCATCGCCGGTGAAAGAAATCCCCGCAGACAGTTCCGCGGAAGCATGAAGCCCACTCGCCTTGTCCGCGGTCAGCGCGGGCATGTTGAGGAACAGTTCTCCGACGTCGCTCGTCTGCCCGCCCAGTGCGACAATTACCTTAAGGTCGGTGAGTCCCGTAAACTGTGGGAAGGTCACTGTGATCCACCACCCCGTGCTGCCCCACATGCTCATGTCCATCGCGTAGACGCCCGCCTCCAGAGAGGCGGCGGTGGGTGTGCTGCCGTCCGTCGTGTAGTGGACGTGTACGGCGTTCGGCGTGGGGTCGCCCGGGAACCTGGCGCTGATGTTGTCGCCCACAATCCACGCATGGGCGACTTGCAGGCCAAACCATCCGGCTGGCGGCGTGAGCACCGGCGCGGCGGAATCCGCCAAGGGGGACAACGCCGCCCCTTCGTCGGAAGCCGAAGCCAGTTGATACAGCGCTTCGGCTTCCCGCTCAATCTCCAACGCCAGCGCCGCATCGGCTTCCTCGACGGGCGCTTCCTCGCCCGCTATGGCGGCGTCCGGCGCAACCGCCTCGTCGGCGGCGGCAAGCGCTCCGGCGGGCAGCAGGCTGACGATCATCAGCAGGCTCAGCAAAACAGCAATCCACTTCTTACTCCATTGGCGCATAAACAAAACCCTCCCGTTAAAAAGTAATAAAAAGTATCTGACCACGCCTTACTTTAAACCCAGCCGCGCACCTTTTCCACGGCCGCACATCTTGCCGCGCCTGCGGCTATTCACTTGTCTTTTGTATTTATTTCCTTATTATGCCGACAGCCACAAACAGCGCTATCAGCACAATCAGCGCAACTATGACCTTGTCCATCGTGCCGACGGACACGGGAATCCTGTCGTACAGGTTCTCTTTCATATGCACGATGCGCTTCTCGGCGCCTTTCAGCCCGCCGCCGCCAGCCGCCGCATCGCCATCTGGCCCAGCCTCGCCGCCCGATTCCGCGCCGGCGCCGCCGCTCAACTCCACCGCGCCGCCAGCCGCCTCGGCGCCCTGCTCCGCTTCGCCGTCCACGCCCTGCGCCCCGCCGGGCGCATCCAGCAGCTCAGGCGTTTTTTCGGCCTCGCCCCGCTCGCCCTGCGGGCCGCGCTCACCTTGCCGGCCGGCGCCCACTCTCCCCGCCCCGCTCACTTCTTGGCCAGGTACTTCCGCACGTCGATCGACACGGCCAAGATGATGATCAGGCCCTTGATGATGAACTGGAGGTACGGGTTGACGCTCAGGAACGTGAGCGAGTAAGTGATCGCCTGCAAAATAATGACGCCCAAGCACGCGCCGGGTATCGTGCCGACGCCGCCCGAAAACGACACGCCGCCGATGACGCAGCCCGATATGGCGTCCAGATCGTAGTTCAGCCCCGTGCCCGTGTTAACGGAGCCTATGCGCCCCGCCTCGAGGAACGCCGCTATGCCGTACAGCACGCCCGCCACGAGGTATATGAGCATGATGTTCTTCGTGATGTTGACGCCCGACACGGCCGCCGCCTCCATGTTCCCGCCCATCGCGAACATGTTCTTGCCGAGCGCCGTCTTGTTCCATACGATCCACATGCACACCGCGGCGATCAGAAAGTAAATTATGAGGTACGGCAGCGTGAAGCTGCCGATCTGGAACCCGCCGTTCACGACGTTCAAGAATTTGCCGTTGAATGTTGACAGCGCCTGCGCGCCGTTCTTCTGGCTGTCGATGTAGATGCAAATAACGCCAAACGCTATGAGCTGCGTGCCCAGCGACACGATGAACGCGTGGAGATGCAGCTTCGCGACGCCGAAGCCATTGATGAGGCAGAAGATCACCGCTATGGCGATGCTGGCCGCGAGCGGCACGACTACCGGCAGATCTTTCTCCATTCCGGGATACATGCGCGACGCGTATGTGACGGACTGCACGAGCGAGGCCGTCATGGCGGCGCTGCAGCCGAGTATGCGGCCCGCCGAGAGGTCCGTGCCGGCCAGCACGATCATGCCGGCCACGCCCAGCGCGAGTATGCCCCTCGTGGACGCCTGTCTCAGTATATTTATGAAATTCGACACAGACAAGAACGCGGGGTTGATTATGATGACGACCACTATCATCAGCCCGAGAATGATGTACAGCGAGTAGTTCAGGAAAAAGTCCTTCAGCTTTTGGGTGTCAAATCTTGCGTCAGCCATCCTAGTATGCTCCTTATCCTTAATCAAGCGTCATAATCAGACGTACTGCGCCGCCAGGCGCATGATTTCCTCTTGCGCGTTCTCGTATTGCTCGTTCCGCATGTCGAGCGTGCCGGCCAGCCTGCCGTTGCTCATCACCATTATGCGGTCGCAGATCCCGATGAGCTCCGGCATCTCGGAGGACACCATGACAATGCCCTTCCCCCTGCCCGCGAGCTGTATGATCAGCTGGTATATCTCGTACTTCGCCCCGACGTCTATGCCGCGCGTCGGCTCGTCCAGCAGCAACACGTCCGGCTCCGTCAGCAGCCAGCGGCCGATGATTACCTTCTGCTGGTTGCCGCCGGACAGGTAGCGGATGTGCGTCTTCTGGCTCGGCGTCTTGACGTGCATGCTGTCTATCATGCCGGCCGTGTCGGTCTGCATCTTCTTTTCCGACAGCAACCCTCGCGCGATGTACGCGCGCAGGTTCGCCACGACGGTATTGAACTGCACGCCCTGAAGCGGGAATATGCCGGTCGCGCGCCGCTCCTCCGTCAGCAGGGCAAAGCCGTTGCGTATGGAGCGCATGGAGTTGCGGTTGTCCATCCTCTTGCCGCGCAGGAAGACCTCGCCGCTGCCGAGCGTCGCCACGCCGAAGATGTTCTCCAAAAGCTCTGTGCGGCGCGAGCCAACGAGGCCGGCCACGCCGAGGATCTCGCCCTCCCTGAGCTTGAACGACACGTCCTGGCACGTGGGCGCGTACTTGCCCGTCAGGCCCCTGACCTCCATGAGCACCTCGCCGGGCTTGTTCGTGTTCTCCGGGAATTGGTGCGTCAGGTCGCGCCCGACCATGAGGCTGATGATCTCGTCCGTCGTCAGGTCGCTGGCGAGCCTCGTGGCGGCCCACTTGCCGTCTCGCATTATTGTCACTTCGTCGGATATTTGCAGTATTTCGTTGATCTTGTGGGATATATAGATAATGCCGACCCCCATTGCGCGGAGCTTGCCGATGATTCTGAACAGATGGCCAACCTCCTGGTTTGTGAGGGAGGACGTCGGCTCGTCCAGCACGAGTATCTTCGCGTTGTACGAAACCGCCTTCGCGATCTCCACCATCTGCCTCTGAGACACGGACAGCTTGCCGATTATCGTGCGCGGATCGACCTTGATTTCTAGCTCGTCGAATATCTTTTTCGTTTCGTCGTACATCTTCTTGTGGCTGACAAAGCCGTACTTCTTAGGCAGGCGCCCCAGCCACACGTTTTCCATGACGCTCCGCCTCAATACTTGGTTCAGCTCCTGGTGCACCATCGCGACGCCGTTGTCCAGCGCCTGCCGGGGGTTGTCGAACCGGACGGGCCGCCCGTCTATGCGGATCTCGCCGCGATCCTCGATGTACACGCCAAACAGGCACTTCATGAGCGTGCTCTTGCCCGCGCCGTTCTCGCCCATGAGCGAGTGGACGGTGCCCTTCCGCAGCGTCAGGTGGACGTCGTCCAGCGCCTTCACGCCCGGAAACTGCTTGTCTATGCCGATCATTTCGAGGATGACATCGCCGCGCGCGCCTGCGGCTGCTGTCTTGGCTGTGGCTTCGGCCGCGCCCGGCGCCGCGCCTGCAGGCTCTGCCGAAGCTACGCCAACCGCCGCGCCCGCACCTGCCTCCGCGCCTGCGGATTCCGCCTGCGCCGCGCCTGCGTCCGCAACTGCCGATGCGCCCGTAGATTCGCCCGCCACCGCCGCCCCCTGCGCAATCGCGGTCTCCGGCGAAACAGCGGCTCCCGGCGCCGTTGCGGCTTCCGGCGAAACAGCGGGTTCGCTCACCGCCCCGTTCTCTTTGCCCAATTCTGCCATTTGCCCTCTGACCCATCCTTTCTGGCGCGGGCCGTCCCGCCGCGCACCATGCAGGCCGGCCGGGCAGCCCGATGAGCCTCGGGCTGCCGGCTTTTTTGACTGCGGCCGCTTTCATTTCAATTCATGCCGCTGCTGCCTGCCGCACTGCTTTTTATTGCCGTTTATTGCATTTTCTTGCTGTTACTGCTGCACTGGGGCGTAAGGGATACGGACGGACACGCCGTCGTCGGCGAGATCGTACTCCGTGCCCTCGAGGAACGCCTTGCCCTGCGCCGCGTTGGCCGCTATGGCCACGATGGC
>JAISFK010000335.1 GCA_031263625.1 Clostridiales bacterium | reverse complement strand
CGGCGAGGCGATGGCGCAGGAGTACGTGATCCTGGCGCGGGCCAAGGGGCTGGGGCTGCTGCAGATTCGGCTCAGGCACGTGCTGAAGAACGCCGTGCTGCCCGTCATCACGACGTCCGCCCCCATGATAGCGTTTTTGGTGACGGGCAGCTTCGTCGTGGAGAGCCTATTCTCCGTGCCGGGCATCGGCAGGGAGTTCGTGAACGCCATATCGAACCGCGACTACACGGTCATCATGGGGCTGTCGATTTTCGTGGGCGGGCTGATAATCCTGGCGAACCTGCTGTCGGACATCGTGTACGGCATCGTGGATCCGCGCGTCAAGTTTGGCAAGTAGGGGAATAGGGAGTAGGGAGCAGGGAATAGGGAGTAGGGAGTAGGGAATAGGGAGTAGGGGTGGTCGAACCGGCGCGGCGGGCGTGGCGTGGCGCTTGTGCGCGACAGGCGATTGGCAACGTGGGGGCGGCAGGCGAGACGCGGCATGCGATTGGCAACGCGGGCGAGGCGAGAGCGCGGCTGGCGGGGGCATGGCGGTTGCGGCCGGCGCGGCAGCACAGCAGGGTCGGCTAGCGCGGCAGCACAGCAAGGGCGGCTAGCGCGGCAGCACAGCAAGGGCGGCCAGCGCGGTAGCACAGCAAGGGCGGCCAGCGCGGCAGCACAGCAGGGTCGGCGCGGCGGCGCGGCGAAAGAGGGCAGTCGAGCAGGCGTGGAAACGGAGGCTTACCATGAGCATAGGCAGAGCGACAAAGGCACTCGCGGAAAGCCGCGGAGCGGGCGCGTCGGGCGCTTTCGCAACGGCAGGCGCGCTGGCAACCCAAGGCGCGCCGGCAACGGCAGGCATGGGCGGCGGGAGCATCGGCGCGGCTTGCCCGCCCGCAGCGGCAGGCGCGCCGGCAGAAGCGGGCGCTTTCGCAACGGCAGGCGCATTTGCAACCCTCGGCGCAGCGGCAGCGTCAGGCGCATTGGCGGCGGCGGGCGATCCCGCGCTCGCGGGCGGCGGGAGCGCGGGCACCGGCAGGATCGCAGGCGTTGGCGCAGGCGCAGGCGCGGGCGATTCTGGCGATCCCGGCGCGGAGGCCGGCCTGGTTCTGGAGCCGTCCATGTTCGAGCTGCTGGACGCATCCGAAAAGAACAGCGACTTCATCGCGATGGAGAGCAAGACGTTCATCCAGGACGCATGGCGGCGCTTCCGCCGCAACCGGCTCGCGCTGCTCGGCCTGTGCTGCCTGGGCGCCGTGGCGCTGGGCGCGGTTTTCGGCCCCGTGCTCTCGCAGTACGCCTTCGACGGCCAGAACTCGGCGGCGCGCAACGCCCCCGTCAGCGCGGAGCACTGGTTCGGCGCGGACAAGTTCGGGCGCGACATCTTCGTCCGCGTCATGGCCGGCGCGCGGATCAGCCTGATGATCGGCTTCTCGACGGCGGCGATAAATATGGCGGTCGGGATCATATACGGCGGCATATCGGGCTACCTCGGAGGCAAGGCGGACATGCTGATGATGCGCCTCGTGGACATCATCTACGCGATACCCTCCATGCTGTACGTCATACTGATCATGCTCGTGCTCGGCTCGAACGTGACGAGCATCATGATAGGCATATGCATATCCAGCTGGGTGGGCATGGCGCGCATAGTGCGCGGCGAGATACTGCGGCTCAAGACGCTGGAGTTTTCGATGGCCGCGTTCGTCATGGGCGCGAGCCGCAGCCGGATTCTGTTCAGGCACCTGCTCACGAACGCGCTGGGGCCCATCGTCGTGACGCTGACGTTCATGATCCCGCAGGCGATCTTCACGGAGGCGTTCCTGAGCTTCGTCGGCGTCGGCATCTCGGCGCCGGTCGCGAGCTGGGGGACGCTCGTGCAGGACGCGCGGCCGTTCATCGACATATACCCGACGCAGCTGCTGTTCCCGATCTTGGCCATCTGCGTCACGATATTCTCCCTGAATTTTATCGGCGACGGCCTGAGCGACGCGCTGAACCCGAGAAAAAGAGGCTAATGGTAATGATCAGAATGGAAATGAGCAGAATAGAAATGAATTGGATGGAATGGAAGCGAATTGAAATGATCAGAACTGAAGCGAATTGAAGTGAGTGTAACTGAAGTGAGTAGAACTGAAGTATAAAGAAGCGAGTGAAATTGAAGTAAAATGAGCGGAATTGAAGTGAGTGTAACTGAAGTGAGTAGAACTGAAGTATAAAGAAGCGAGTGAAATTGAAGCAAAATGAGCGGAATTGAAGTGAAATTAGCGGAATTGAAATGAAATGAGTGGAATTGAAGCGAATGGGACGGAAAGGGGGGCGCGGGCATGAGCCTTCTTGAGATTGAGCACCTTACCACTGAGTTCGCGACGCGGCAGGGCGTCGTCCGCGCCGTGCGCGACGTCAGCTATTCGGCGGAGGCCGGCGAGATCCTGGGCCTCGTGGGGGAGTCCGGGTCCGGCAAGAGCGTGGGGATGCTCACGCTCATGGGCCTGCTGGAGTCGAACGGCAGGGTGCCGTCCGGGCGCATAACGTTCGACGGGCGCGACATATCGCCGTCGGGCCTGCGCACGAAGCGGCAGAGGCGGGATTACGAGATGAAGATGCGCGCGATCCGGGGCAACGAGATCGGCATGATATTCCAGGATCCCATGACGTACCTCAACCCGATCCTGACCATTAGGCGGCAGATGACGGAGGGGATCGTCGCCCACTCGCGCTGCTCCGCCGATGAGGCCGAGCGCCGCGCGGTCAGCCTCATGGGGAAAGTCGGCATACCCAGCCCCCGCAGCAGGCTGTCGCAGTACCCGTTCGAGTTCTCCGGCGGCATGCGCCAGCGCATAATCATCGCCATCGCGCTGTCCATGAGCCCCAAGCTCGTCATCGCGGACGAGCCGACCACGGCGCTGGACGTGACCGTGCAGGCGCAGATACTGGAGCTGATCCGGGGCCTCGCGCTGGAGTACGGGACGGCCGTGGCGCTGATCACGCACGACCTGGGCGTCGTCGCGTCCATGTGCGACCGCGTGCTGATAATGTACGCGGGGATGATCGTGGAGGAGGGCACGGCGGACGAGATCTTTTACGAGCCCCGGCACCCGTACACGCTTGGGCTGCTCGGCAGCATCAACAGGCGCGCGGGGGGCCTGGGCGAGGGGAGCAGAATAGGAGGCCTGGGCGCCAGGCAGGCGCTGACGCCGATTCCCGGCTCGCCCCCGGACTTGCTGAACCTGTCGGCGGGGTGCGCGTTCCTGCCGCGCTGCCGGAGCGCGATGCGCGTCTGCGCGGTCGCCGAGCCGGGAGTGTCCGAGTTCAGCGCGTCGCACCGCTGCCGCTGCTGGCTGCACGACCCGCGCAATCCGGGCAATATGAACAATGCGAGCAACGCGAGCAATCCGGGCAATCCGAAACAGGCCAAGCCGTAGGGCTTGGGCCGGATGGGGCGGGGCGCGCAGGCCGGCCAGGCGGGCGCTGGGCGCTTTTGGGCGGGCCGCCCGCCCGCAGCCCGCATGATAAAGAGAGGGGGCGATGTCATGGCGGAACCGCTGTTCCGCGCGGAGGGGCTGTCCAAATATTTTGAGATGCAGAAGGGGAGCTTCGCCCGCAAAAAATACCTGAAAGCCGTCGATGGCGTGAGCCTGGAGATAGACAGGGGCGAAACGCTCGGCATAGTGGGGGAGTCCGGCTGCGGCAAGACGACGCTTGGGCGCACGATCCTCCAAATATACAGGCCGACGGCCGGCAAGGTGTTTTTCGGGAACATGGAGCTTGAGGGGCTCAGCGAGCGGCAGATGCTGCCCTTCCGCAGGAAGATGCAGATGATCTTCCAAGATCCATACGCGTCCCTGAACCCGCGCTTCACGATCGGCGACATCGTCGAGGAGCCGATGGCCATACACGGCATGTACACGCCGGCGCGGCGCAGGGAGCGGACGCAGGAGCTGCTGTCCTTGGTCGGGCTGAAGCCGGACCACATCAGGCGCTACCCGCACGAGTTTTCGGGCGGCCAGCGCCAGCGCGTCGGCATAGCGCGGACGCTCGCCACGGAGCCGGACTTCATCGTGTGCGACGAGCCGATATCCGCGCTCGACGTGTCCATACAGGCGCAGATCGTCAACCTGCTGGAGAACATCCAGGCCGAGACGGGCGTGGCGTACCTGTTCATCGCCCACGACCTCAGCATGGTGCGCCACATCAGCCACAGGATCGGGGTCATGTACCTGGGCAGCCTCGTCGAGTACGGCGGCGTGGAGCAGATATACGGCGATCCGCTGCACCCGTACACGCGGCTGCTGCTGTCCTCGGAGCCGGTGCCGGATCCGAGGCTCGCCAGGGCGCATCGCGCGCCGCCGCCGGAGGGCGAGCCGCCGAGCCCCATCGACGCGCCGCCCGGATGCCCGTTCTGCAGCCGCTGCGCGTTCGTCCTGCCGGAGTGCGCGGCCGACCGGCCGAAAGCCTACGCGCAGCCGGACGGCAGGAAGGTGCGCTGCTTTCAGTATTCGGCGCGCAGGCGGCAGCAGCGCCGGGCCTTCGGGGTGAGGGACATAGCCGACGCGCCCGCGCAGCGCCCGCATGCGCAACACCCGCATGTGCAACATCCGTCGGCACAGAACTCACCTGTCCCGTGCCCGCCGGCCCAGCGCCCGCCGTGGTCGCCGGCAGGCGGCGGGCGAGCCTGAAAACAAGCCTGAAAACAAGCCTAAAAACAGGCTTCATATTATAGATGTATAGATGGCATAAAATGGGCAAGCCAAATCTTGAAAAAGGAGTGGACAAGGCGATGAAAAAAACACGCAGGACGGGAAAGACCGGAAAAGCTGGAAAGATTGGAAAGACGGGAAGGACGGGAAGGGTCGGAATATCCGCATTCGCGGCCGTGCGGGCCATAGCGGCAAAACTTGCGGCGGCAAGGCTCGCGTCCGCAACAAGGGCGGCCATGCGGCCTGCAACGGCAAAACCAGCGGCCGCGAAGCCCGCGCTCGCGCTCGCAGCGCCGAAACTCGCGGCCGCGAAGCCCGCCTCAGCGAAGCTCGCGGCGGCAAGGCTCGCGCTTGCGCTCGCGGCGGCGCTCGCGCTCGCGCCGATTTTAGGCGCCTGTACGCCGAGCGGCGGCACGGCGCCCGGCGCGTCCCAGCCGGCGGGGGGCGGAACCTTCGCGGCCGGGGCCTCGGCGGGCGGGGACGCGGCATCGGCGGCATCCCCCGGCGGGGCCGACGCCGGCGAAGCCGCAGCAGGCGATGCTGGCGCCCCAGACGGGGGCGAAGCGGCGGCGAAGGAGATCATATTCGCGAGCGAGGGCGAAACTGGCAGCTTCGACCCCGCGAAGAACGTGGGGCGCACGTACTGGAACATACACGTCTCGTGCCTTGAAGGGCTTGTGATGTACGCCCCGGACGGCGAGCTGGAGTACCGCGCGGCGGAGAGCTACGAGGCGAGCGCCGACCAGACGGTCTGGACGTTCAGGCTGCGCGCTGACGGCAAGTGGAGCGACGGCAGCGACGTGGTCGCGGAGGACTTCGTGAACACGATCAGGCGGGCGCTCAATCCCGCCAGCCAGTCCACATACGCGGACATGCTCTTCTACATCAAGGGCGCCCAGGAGATGTACCAGGACGGCGCGCCGTTCGACGGCGTCGGCGTCCGCGCGGTGGACGACCGGACGCTCGAGTTCACGCTGAAGGCGCCGTGCCCGTACTTCCTCAAGCTGCTGTTCCTGCCGGTCTACTTCCCGTCCAAGAGCGGCGTCGCGACGGAGGAAAACGCGGCCTGGGACAAGGACACGGACAACTATCCGACGAACGGCGCGTACTACATCGGCGAATACGCGCCGGGCGAATACTTTGCGTTCTATCCGAACGAATACTATCGGGATCGTAGCAAGGTGAAGCTCTCAAAGCAGACGTACCGCTTCATGGACGACATGCAGGCCCGGCTCGCGGCCTACAAGACGGGCGAGCTGGACGTC
>JAISFK010000196.1 GCA_031263625.1 Clostridiales bacterium | reverse complement strand
CGTTCGGCCGCGAGATTACGACCACATTTTCTTCCCGCGTAAAATCCTCGGGGGAACAATTCGCGTCGATAGCGTGCTGTTCCATTGCAATGCGAAAAATGTCCGTGTTGGTGAGCATCCAGCAATCCTCCATTCCAAATCAACGAGTCCCAATCGGCGAATCCAGATCGACGAGTCCAAATCGACGAGCCCAAATCGGCGAATACCGGGCGCTCGCGGCCTTGGCAGCCCCGAAGCGCGGCCGGCTCGGCGTGGCGCGGCCTGAATATCGCCGGTTGCCGCAAAGCTGTCGCGGAGCCGCCGCATTTTTGGGCGATCCGCGCGGTGCGTCGGCGGGCGGCGAAGCATGGTTTTCGCGAAAAATTGCTATTTGAAAATTTCCCATTGTTTTTCTCTCATCAGCGTTATTAATCTAAAGGCGCACGGCCATGCAACAAGCCAGTCGTTCATATTTCCGCGCGATATTTTGTCATTTTCGCCGAAAGCCCACATGCAGTGGAAATATGCCTCGTTCTGAGAGCCCTTCGGCCGCGTTGCCCCATGTATTTTCAAGCTCCCGTCCGATATGCAGAGCAAACTGTTCCCCCAGGTTGCAAGGGCCCTTGTTTTCCACCTTTCATCGCCGGTGATTCTGTAAAGCCTTAGCCAATCGCCGCAGATAAGGCCGCCCCACGGATCAAGGTGATGGTGCTGGGTTGACACTGCAGTGGCTCCGCATGTGCGATAGCCGTATTGCGAAAAGTCGCTCCCGGCATCGCTTAAAACGTCATAATGATACATCCAGCTCAAAAGATAATAGCCTGCTTTTAACGCGGACTTGAGGAAATGATCTTCTCCCGTCGTCTCATATAAGTCCAGGGCGGCTTTTAGCAGCGGCCAGCATGTCTCTTTGTCCACGCAGCATGTATCCAGGGCGCCCGCCGAGCACTCCATTTTGTCAAGATCCCTGGCGGCATAAGCATTGAAAGCCTTAACAGAACATTCGAGATATTTTATGTCTTTTGATATTTCATATGCTTTGAGCATGGGGAGCAAAATAAATGCGCCGATTGTCCCTGTTTTGTCTGTGCAGATGCCGCCAGCTGTCCATGTCTTTCCGAAAATAGCTTCATCGTCATAATGCGCGATGAAAAAGTCGCATAATTTCATGCCCATGTCCAGCCATAAGGGCTTGTCAATGCCGGCTTCCTTCGCCAAAAGCCAGGCGTCCATCATTTGCCATGCTCCCCAGCCAAGATTGCAGGCGTCCGCCTCCGCGCTGGGCTTGCCACCTTCTATATCATCGGCGAGCCGCGCATAAAACAGGCCATTGCCAATTCTGGCGCGTCTTTCCCATGTATCAAGAACCTTGACGCCTATTGACAAAGACTCATTATTGCCGCTGATCAAGAAATCATTTATCAGCGCCTGCGCCAGCGACGCATTTTGCCCGCACCATCCGATCTCGTACCGCACTGTCCGCCTGTGCTTCCATGAAGTTTTCAAAGGTTCTAAAGTTTCCAAAGTTTCCAAAGTTTTCGATTTGTTCGCGGGCGCTGTTTCGCTTTCAGGAAGCAGGCCCTTCTCAAACAATCCGGAATCGCCAAAATCAGAGAACAGGGACTGCTTCGCAAAGGCTATTCCATATTCCCACACTTCCTGCGGCGAGAACAACGGCTTTGCTTTAATCCGGTTCAAATCGGAAACCCTGTCGTATGTTTTCGTCCATCCGGCGTTTTTGTCGATCACGGGGTTTGCCGATATGTAGAATGTTGCCCTGAATTCATCGAAAGGCCGCATTTTTATGGTGTTTTCAATCGGAGGGGAATAGAGATCCTTCCCGCTGTACGATACGGGCCTCTCGATATCCGGCCAAAATAGCCTGTAAATCATCCCGTCCTTTGAATTTTCCATGGAGCACGCTGACACGAGGCTTTTTTCATCGGCGGCCGACACAAATACCCCGACTGAATACTTTGAGTCTTCAGAAAAAGCGGCCGACGGCACTCCGACTCTGCTATATGGAAAAACCCAGGGGCGCCCGCCGTGCAAAAGCCCTTTGGGCTCACGGCCCGACCCGTATTTATTGCCATTGTAATTTACGCAGGGCACAAGATAGAAATCAGGGTTCAGAGAGGTATGCATTTCAAAAAACAAGACAGCCTCCCGGGGGCTGCCGGAAAGGTTGCGCCAGCTTCTTTCCACTTCGTAAAACCCATTGGCTATTTCTTTGATTTCATCGCTCATGGCCCAATCGCCGGAAGCGGAAGCATATGCAACTTTAAAACTGCAATCGCCAGCATAGGCGGTCTTCTTGTCGCTCTCCCTGTCGCTCTCCATGTCGATTTCTTCCGCCTTGAACACCGGTTTGCCGCCCGCGCACTCCAGGCCGCCTATTTTACCGGATTCATCCGAGCACCTCAAAAACAGGCAACCGTCGGCAATCTCCCAGCCTTTGGATTCGCTTGCGGTTATTTTGAACATTGCTGAAACCTTTCTTTATGCGCTTCATATGCTTCATATGCTTGCTTCGACATATATTATATGACTTCCGGCTTCTGGCTTCAAGGAAAATAAACGGCCGGAAAGCTGACAGCGCGCGCAAAATCTGATATACTGCTGATGTCAAGCTCGAACTCTGGTTCGGGCGCGGATTGAAAGAAAAGGAAAGGGGTACACCACGATGTCGCTTCTTGATGGCATTGGCAAGAAGATTGCCGAAACTACGCAAAACGTCGTGCGGAGCACGAAGGAGCTGACGGACACGGCGCGGCTGAACTCGCTTATCTCCGACGAACAGCGGCAGATTACGAACTTGCGCGCGCAGATCGGCAAGCTGATTTACGAGGCGGGCGAGCACGACCCCGAAACGCAGATCGGCAAGCTGTGCATCGCGATAACGGCGGCGAACGAGCGGATAGCCAGGCACACCGAGGAAATCCGCCAGGTCAAGGGCACGAAGCGCTGCCAGGTCTGCGGCGCGGACGTGCCGCTCGCTTCGGCGTTCTGCGGCAAGTGTGGCGCGGCGGCCGAGGTTGCGGAAAATCCCGCCGAGGCGCCGGCGGCGGCGAAGTCCTTCTGCTCGGCGTGCGGCGCGGAGCTGCCCGAAGGCAGCGTGTTCTGCACGGCCTGCGGGCAAAAGCAGGAACAGGGGAGCGCGGAACAATAGCTATTGCCGGGCGCGGACAGCAAGGCGCGCGCATTTGTTGCACGCCGCAGTGCGCCACTGCGCATGTTGCCGCGCGTTGCGGCGCGGGGCCGGCAGCCGGCCCAGAAAGAAGCCAATGGACTCAATATTGTCATTCCTGGAGAACCTTGGGTACTGGGGGGTGCTGTTCGGGTCGGCGATACCGCTGACCGAGCAGCGGGCCGCCATACCGCTCGGCATATGGGCGATGGGCCTGCCGCCGCTGCCGGTGATGGCGGTCAGCTTCCTGGGCAGCCTGATACCCGTGCCCTTTATACTGCTCTTTTTCAACGCGCTCATAAATTTTTTGAGAAAATTCCGCAGGCTGGACTTTCTGACGGGCTTCATCGACAGGAAGGTCCGCGCCGGATCAAAAAAAGTCGAGCGCTACAAGGAGCTGGGCCTTATACTGTTCATAGGGATCCCGCTGCCCATGACCGGGCTGTGGACGGGCAGCGCCATAGCCGCGTTTTTGGGCTTCGATTTCAAGAAGTCCGTGATCTGCACGATGCTCGGCGGCGCGATATCGGCGCTGGCCGTGACGGCCGCGTCGGTGTTTTTCCCGGCGCTGTTCGGGCTTAAAGCGTAATAACATATAAGCATAACTGGGTAAGCATGACGCGGGCATGGCACAGCCATAATGCAGGCGGCATAGCACGGGCATGATACGGCGGGCATGGCACGGTCATAAATGCAGGCATAGCGCAAGCATGGCGCGGGCATAACGCCCGGCACAATAGAGGGATTATTTGGAGGCGCGCATGGATGTTTCGCCAGTTCTGGCCAAGCGGAGAAAGCTCGCAATATCGGCGGTTCTGCTGGTAATAGTCGTCGCGGCCGCAGTCGCCGCGCTGCCCAAAATCAGGCTGCTCGTCGTGTCGTCCGGCTACCAGTCGCATTCCACGTACCTCGTGTACGACTTGCAGGGGGATCCGGGCAAGCGGGTCAAGCTCGACGTCATCGGCGAGCTGGGCGGCAGCGCGGGCGTCAAGCCGACGAGCCTCGTCTACTACGCCGGCTCCGAGCAGCTGGTCTTCGGCCTTGTCGGCAAGGCGAAGAGCATAGAGCGGCAGCCGTTCGTGTTCAAGATTTGCGACTCGGCGGGCAATTACCTCGACTTTGCGGTGGTCGCCTCAAAGATGGACAAATACTTGGGCGACCGCCTGCTGCCGTTCTACATCACCCCGCTCCCGCTCAAGGCCGGCGAGGTGTACGCGCTGGAGGTATTCAACGGCTCGGTGAAGGTCTGCGAGGTGTCGTTCGCCCTGCCGGGATAGCGGGGCGTGGAGGTGCGGGTGCGCAGGGGCAACGGAGCGGCGCGGGGCGCGTCGCGGCACGGACGCGGGCGGCGGCGGCAAACGGCCGATCATCGCCTGCGGGCGGCGGCAGAGGGCCGGCGCGATAAATGGGAGCGCGGCAGAGTTCAGCGCGGCAAATGGCGGCGCGATAAGGGCGATGCGACAAATGGCGGCGCGATGAGGGCGGCGCAATGCTGAAATGCTGATTGGGGGCGGCGGCAGTTTATGATATATTTTGACAAGAGCAGGAAGATGCTGATGGAATCGGAGTACAGGTACAGCCTGCAGGATCGCGAGGATCCGCACCTGTACCGCGAAATGTTCCCGTACAGCGAGATTCCCAAGTGTACGTTCAACCAGCGGGTCAACCCGATCGACCCGCCGGACGACATATGGATCACGGACACCACGTTCAGGGACGGCCAGCAGAGCCGCGCGCCGTACACGCCGGGCCAGATAGTCGAGCTGTTCAAGCTGCTGCACAGGCTGGGCGGCCCGAACGGCAAGATCCGCCAGTCGGAGTTCTTCCTATACAGCGAGCGCGACAAGGAGTCCGTCTGCCGCTGCCAGGAGCTGAACCTGCCGTACCCCGAAATAACGGGCTGGATACGCGCCAACAAGAAGGACTTCGAGCTGGCAAAGAGCATGGGCCTCAAGGAGTGCGGCATCCTCGTCAGCTGCTCGGACTACCACATATACAACAAGCTGAAAAAGACGCGCCGGCAGGCCATGGACGGATACCTGGCCATCGTGCGCGAGGCGCTGTCGGTCGGGCTCAGGCCGCGCTGCCATTTCGAGGACATCACGCGGGCCGACTTTTACGGCTTCGTCGTGCCGTTCGCCTGCGAGCTGAACAACATATCGAGGGACAGCGGCGTCCCGATCAAAATTCGGGCCTGCGACACGCTGGGGTACGGCATCCCGTATTCGGGCGCGTCGCTGCCGCGCTCCATACCGGGCATCATCTACGGCCTGCGCAACTACGCCGGGTTCGAGCCGGGGCAGCTCGAATGGCACGGGCACGACGACTTCTACAAGGCGGTCGTAAATTCCGCGACCGCGTGGCTGTACGGCGCGGCGGGCGTCAACTGCTCGCTGCTCGGCATAGGGGAGCGCACGGGCAACACGCCGCTGGAGGCCATGGTCATCGAGTACGCGCAGCTGCGCGGGACGCTGGACGGCATGGACACGACGGTCATCCGCGACATAGCCGGCTACTACGAGCGGGAGCTGGGCTACGCGATACCGCCGAGGACGCCCTTCGTCGGCAGCGAGTTCAACATGACGCAGGCGGGCATACACGCGGACGGCATACTGAAGGACGAGGAGATATACAACATATTCGACACGGCGGCGCTGCTGAAAAGCCCGCCCGGCGTGTCGATATCGGCGACGTCCGGGGCCGCCGGCGTCGCGATGTGGCTGTCGCGGAACCTGTACGGCGGCGAGCGGCTGGCGAAGGACGACCCGCGCGTCGCAAAGCTGAAGGGGTGGGTTGACGCGCGCTACGCGGACGGGCGCGTGACGACGCTCAGCGGCGCCGAGCTGCGCGAGGCCGCGGCCGAGCTGGGGCTGTAGCCGCGAAAAAAAAACGCAAAACCATCTTGTTTTTAATGCGGATTAGTATTAAAATAAGCGTGGTTGTGTTTTTGGGCCGCGAGGCTTGAAAAAATGAAGCTTGAAAAAACTGGGAATGGCCGCGAGCGCGCGCGGGCGGGCGAGCGGCCGGATTCCTGAAATGTTCGGATAAACCTATTATTTTGAACCTACATTTTTGAAACGGGAGTTCTTGTCTAGGCGGAAGATATCAGGCCCCAGTTAAATTCCGACATATGCCTGAAAGGCATGTGCGACGGCGGGGGAAGATTGAGATCGGCCAGCGGGATGCCCACCTGGCCAAGGGCTAGGTGTCAAAATATAGGGGAACGGCATTTTGGGAAACATAATTTTGAACAGTTGGGGGACGGGCCGGGGCGCCCGCCTTCCAGCTGTTTTGTTTAAAATCAGCCGCTCTGCCGCGAGGCGGCGCGCGGGCCAGGAGGTTTTTGGCATGCACTTTGTTAAAATGCACGGCGCGGGCAACGACTACATTTATGTGGACTGCACGCAGGGCGGCGTCGCCGAGCCGGAGAGGGTCGCGCGGATCGTCAGCGACAGGCATTTCGGCATTGGCGGCGACGGCCTGATCCTGATCGGGCGCGCCTCCGCCCCCGGCGCGGACTTCCGCATGGACATGTACAACCAGGACGGCTCGCCCGGCCTGATGTGCGGCAACGGCATACGCTGCGTCGCGAAGTTCGTGCACGACCGCGGCCTGACGGCCAAGACGCGGCTGGCCGTGGAAACGCTCAGCGGCACGAAGCAGCTCGATCTGCACCTGGAGGGCGGCAAGGTCGCCTCGGTCACGGTGGACATGGGAAAGCCGATTCTGGAGCCGGACGCCGTTCCCGTGCTGTTAGCCGGGGCTGACGTCGGCGAGGCGGCGCGCGCCCATGCGGGCGGGCGGCCCGTCCCCGAGGTCGTCGCCGGGCTGTCCGGCAGCGCGGTCGTGGATCGGGAGATCAGCGTGCTCGGGAAGGCGTACAGGATCACGTGCGTGTCCATGGGCAACCCGCACGCCGTCGTGTTCGCGGACGAGCCGGTGGGTGGGCTGGATCTGGAGCGGATAGGCCCCGCCTTCGAGCGCCACGGCATATTCCCAGAGCGCGTGAACACGGAGTTCGTGAACGCCGAGGGGCGCGACAGCCTGACAATGCGCGTGTGGGAGCGCGGGGCGGGCGAAACGCTCGCGTGCGGCACCGGCACGTGCGCCGTGCTCGTGGCGGCCGTGCTGTGCGGGCGCGCCGGTTGCGAGGCCAGCGTTGTGACGCGGGGCGGCACCATGCGCAACAGGTGGGACGCCGCGACGGGCTCCGTGTTCATGACGGGCCCCGCCGCGACCGTGTTCGAGGGCGACATCGACATAATCGATATATAAATATATACTCGTGTTCGATTGGAAATTCCGACCGCAATTTGCGGTCGGGCAGAGGAAACGAGTATTACTGACTCGCGCTAATGGAAAATTCAAATGCTCGTCAGTATAGGCGAAAATCGAAAGGAATCCGACGCATGTTCAGGATCAACGAGAACTACCTCAAGCTGCCGGGCAGCTACCTGTTCGCCGAGATAAAGAGCAGGGTGGCGAAATACGCGGCGGGGCACCCCGGCAGGGAGCTCCTGCGCCTTGGCATAGGCGACGCCACGCGGCCGCTCGCGCCCGCCGTGGTGGACGCGATGAAGCTCGCCGCGGGCGAGATGGGCGAGGCCGCCACGTTCCGGGGCTACGCGCCCGACTACGGCTACGATTTTCTGAGGGAGAAGATCGCGGAGCACGACTACAGGCGGCGCGGCGTCGCCATGCAGCCGGACGACATCTTCGTCAGCGACGGCGCCAAGAGCGACAGCGGCAACATCGGCGACATACTGTCCGCCGACAACGTCGTGGCCATCTGCGACCCCGTCTACCCCGTATACGCGGACACGAACGCGATGGCCGGCCGGGCGGGCGACTACGGCGCGGACGGGCGCTGGGACAGGATCGTGTACATGCCGTGCGTGCCGGAGAACAATTTCGTGCCGGAGCTGCCCGATCGGGCGCCGGACGTGATATACCTGTGCTACCCGAACAACCCGACGGGGGCCGCCGCCGGCAGGGGCGACCTGGAGCGCTGGGTGGGCTACGCGCTGGAGCGCGGAGCGCTCATCCTGTACGACTCGGCGTATGAGGCATACGTCACGGAGCCGGGCGTGCCGCGCTCGATATACGAGATCGAGGGCGCGAAGGGCTGCGCCATAGAGTTCCGCAGCTTCTCCAAGACGGCGGGCTTCACGGGGACGCGCTGCGCCTACACGGTGGTGCCGAAGGAGCTGGTCTGCGGCGCGGGCGGCGGCGTCGGGGCGGCCGTCGCGGGGGGCGCGGGGGGCGCGTCCGGCGCGATGGGCGCGGGCGGGAGCGTGGCCGCCGGCGTGTCGCTGAACGCGCTGTGGGGCAGGCGGCAGGCCACGAAGCTGAACGGCGTGTCCTACGTCGTCCAGCGCGCCGCGGAGGCCGTGTATTCCGAGGAGGGCCGGAAGGGCTGCCGCGCGGCCGTGGAGTACTACATGGAAAATGCGTCGATCATACTCGCCGGGCTGAAGAAGGCGGGCTTTTCGGCGTGGGGCGGCGTGAACGCGCCGTACATATGGCTGAAAGCCCCCGACGGGCTCAGCTCGTGGGAGCTGTTCGACCTGCTCCTGGACAGGGCGGGCGTCATAGGGACGCCGGGCAGCGGCTTCGGCCCGCACGGCGAGGGGTTCTTCCGGCTCACGGCGTTCTCGTCGCGAGAGGACACGCAAAAGGCCGTGGAAAGGATCGCGGCCGCCGGCCTGCTGTAAAGGCTGTAAAGCCCCATAAAGGCGGTAAAGTCCCATTCCGCCCTATTTCAAAGAGCCGGCCCAAAAAGCCGGCTCAAAAAGTCCCATGAAGAAAGCGCGGCCTTGACACAAAAAGTCCCATGAAGAAAGTGTGGCTCGCGCACAAAAAGACATTGCATGTTTCTGCGGGGCATGGTATACTGCTGTCATCTGAATCATCTGAACCATCTGTATGGAAGGCGGCAGCGCAATGCATCGCACGGCCATGGAATCGCTGGTCAAATGGAAGGCCAACCCCAAAAGAAAGCCCTTGATTATCCGCGGCGCGCGCCAAGTCGGCAAGACGTGGCTGATGAAAGAGTTCGGCAGGATCGCGTTTGCGCAGACGGCCTATGTCAGCTTTGACAGCAACCAGCGCATGCAGGGCCTGTTTTCCGCCGACCTCGATGTCGCGCGCCTTGTCGCGGGCATTGAGCTTTACGCGGGGCGCAGGATCGACCCGGAAAACACGCTCATTATTTTTGACGAGGTGCAGGAAGTCCCGCAGGCTCTCGCGTCGCTGAAATATTTCAACGAGAACGCGCCGCAGTACAGAATCGTCTGCGCGGGCTCGCTGCTTGGCGTCGCGCTTCATCGCGGCACGTCGTTTCCCGTCGGCAAGGTCGAGTTTTTGGATCTGCATCCGCTCTCGTTTTCGGAATTTATGCTCGCGATGGGAAAAGAGCGGTTTGCCTCGCTTCTCGACGCGCCAGAACCAGACTATGGCATGGCGACCGCGTTCAAGCAGGAATACATTGACCTCTTGAAACGCTATTACTATGTCGGCGGCATGCCGGAGGCGGTGCTTGCCTTTTCCGAGAGCCATGACTTTAACGAGGTCAGGGACATTCAGCAGCGCATCCTCGCGGCATACGAGCAGGATTTTTCCAAACACGCGCCGAACGAAATTGTGCCGCGCATCCGCATGCTGTGGAACAGCATACCGTCCCAGCTCGCAAAGGAGAACAAGAAATTCGTCTACGGCCTCGTCAAGGAGGGCGCGCGGGCGAAGGAGTATGAGCGTGCGCTGATGTGGCTTGCCGACTGCGGGCTCGTCCACAAGGTTCACCGCGCCACCGCGCCGAGGCTGCCGCTGAAAGCCTACGAAGATTTGAGGGCGTTCAAGCTGTATCTGGCCGATGTCGGCCTGCTGTCCTGCATGGCGCGGCTCCGGCAGGATGTCCTGCTCGACGGCAGCGCCCTGTTTGCCGAGTTCAAGGGCGCGCTGACGGAGCAATACGTCCTGCAGCAGCTGAAAACGCTCAAGGGCGTTGAGACTTATTACTGGACGAACGAGCGCAATACGTCGGAGGTGGATTTTCTGCTTGACACGGGAGGGGCCGTCGTGCCGCTCGAGGTGAAAGCGGAGGCCAACCTGCAAAGCAAGAGCCTCAAAGCGTTCGCCGACAAGTACCGCCCCGCCGTGTCCGTGCGCTCGTCCATGGCGGACTACAAAAGGCAGGGCTGGCTGCTCAGCCTGCCCCTGTACGCCATCGGGAATATACAGCCCTGAGAACCCTGTGCGCCCAGCGCGTCCGGCGCGGGCGCGCTGGGCGTTCGCCGTTTTCATGTGCTGCGTTGCGCCTTTTGGGCTGTTCTCGTCATCAAAAACACGTTCGGAGCGCAATTTCTTCCTGCCGCGTCAGCCATTCAAAACATCGGCGAGCGTGTAGAGCGAGAGGCTTTGATTTTTGCCCGCTTCATCCATCAGCCCCCGCGAAAACCCCGACTTGGAAAATAGGCTGTAGCTGATTTTCGCGCCGGGCGGCGCGTATTTTTCGGCCAGCCTTTCAAAGTCGCCCAGCGCG
>JAISFK010000161.1 GCA_031263625.1 Clostridiales bacterium | reverse complement strand
GCGCCATATGGCGCCCCGGCCGCGCCGTAGGCCCCGCCTGCCCCGCCCGCGCCGCCTATCGCGCGGCCGGCGGCGCCTAAGCTTGCGGAGGCGCCAAAATCGGCGACATCGGCGGCGGCGAAGCCGTAGGGAACGCCGCCCATGCCGGCGCCCGCGCTGTTGCCTCCCGCGCCGTACCCCCCCGCGCCGCCGCTCCCCGCGCCGCCGACGCTGCTCACGATGTCCTGCAGCGCGGCGGACTGCGAGGCCAGCTCCTCCGCCGCCGACGATATCTCGCCGGCCATCTCCGCGTTGGCGCGCGCGATGACGTTCAGCTCGACGAGCAGCCCGCTGTCCTCGTCAAGGGCGTCCTTTTCAAAAAACTTCGCGATGGCCGAGCCGTTGCTCTCGACTATGCCCCGGACGCCCGCAAGGCTCTTGCCAGTGTCGCCGGCGATCGCGATCCCCTCCTTCATGTAGCCTATGCTCTTGCCGATGAGCGCCGACGTTTCCTTCGCCGCGCCCGCGCTCCTGGTCGCCAGGCTGCGAACCTCCTCGGCGACGACCGCGAAGCCCTTCCCGTGGACGCCCGCCCGCGCCGCCTCGACGGACGCGTTCAGGGCGAGGATGTTCGTCTGGAACGCGATGCCGTCGATGACGCTTATTATCCCCCTGACGTCGTTCGAGCTTTTCTCTATGTTCCCCATGGTTTCGGCCAGCCTGCGCATGAACTCCGTGCAGCCGGACATGAACTCCCCGGCCCTGTCGTTGCCATTGCGCATGTCCTCCATCTGGCGGCTGAGCCTGTCCAGGGTCCCGCTCTGCCTCATGGAGCCGGCGGCCAGGCTCTGCGACGCGCCGGCCAGATGCTGCGACGCCGACATGACCTGCCCGGACGCCTCCCTGATCCCGCCGATCATCCGCTCGCTGCTCTGCGCGAGATAGTTGATGGCGCCGTTGATCGCGTCGCGCTCCGACCTCAGCGCGAGCCTTTGGCTGTAGTCCCCCTCCGAAATGCCGGTTATCGCCCGCGCCTGCTCCCTGACGGAATCCACCATCTCCCTGAACGTGTCCGACAGGACGCCGATCTCGTCGTTCCCCTCTATGCCGACGTCCACGCCCATGTCGCCCGCGGCCACTCCCGAAGAAATCTCCGTCAGGGCGCGTATCGGGCTGACAATCCTCTTGCACCACACGACGAAGAAAGCGGCTGTCAGCGCCATCAGCGCGAGCGCGACGGCGGCGCAGTACAGTATGACGCTGAGCACCTTGCCGCCCACGATGTCGCTCCGAACGGCCGTGTACACCCTGAACCCGCCGCTGGGCGCCGCGCTGACGGAAAAGTGGTACATGCGCCCGTCATAGTCCCTCGCCACGACTATGCTGCCGCTCTTGGCCGCCGCGAGCGCCTGGTAGTCCCGCGACACGGATTTCGTGTACGTCAGCGCGTCCCCTGGGATGAACGCGGGGTTGCGGTGGGATATGATGAGGCCCGTCGCGTCCTCGACGAAAAAATACCCCGTTTCCGACGCGACATTTATGTGCTTGAGCGCCGACGTTATCTCCATGTCCACCCCTATGACCGCGTCGTCTCCGGTGTCCAGCGCTATGCCCTTGGACACGGATATGGCGTATGTCCCCGTGTTCGCGTCCTCGTATGTGACGATGTGCGGCTCGCGCCTGCCGACGGCGCCCTGATACCACGCCCGATTCGCCACGACGAAGTCGCTCGGCGGCACCCAGCCCGCCGCTTCGTGAAAATAGTTGTCCCTGCCCACCCCCACGTAAAACGCCGTCACGCTCGACGCGGACGGCAGCGCGCCCGCCTTGCCGTCTATGGCGCGGCTCACGACGTCCATGCTCATGGACGTGGAGAGCTCCAGGTCGTGCGTGAAGCTGTCGATGGCGCTCACCATGTCAGACACCAAGTCCTCCAGCGCGCCCGAATTCGCGGCCCCCTTCAGCACCAGCTCGGCGTCAAGGTCCGCATTCAGCACGTTCCCGGCAATCCACGACATCGACGCGAATATTATGGCAATCGACACGGCGAATACCGCCAGAATCGTGCATGTCAGCTTGACGCGCAGGCTGGAGCGCCTCATGCCCGCGCCCCCGTTTTTTTCCATCTTCAAAATAGCCATCCTTCTTCTTTCAAGTTCCCCTTTTCTTTTTTTTCAAGTTTTGACGCTTATTACCTATATATCTCATAATCAAGGGCCTCAAAACATTTATTTTGTCCGAAAAAACGCCCATATTCTGCGATATTTTGTCCACTCGGCATCCGCGCGCCCATGCGCGTCTATGCGCGTCGGTCGGGTCGCGGCGATTGGCGGCGCGTCTATGCGCGGCGCGGGGGGCGCCGATTGGCGGCGGCCGCGATCGGGGCGGCGGCCGCCATGCGAAATCACGAAATCGCGAAATCGAAATCGCGGGCAATAATTGCAATGATCCGGCCCCTTTAGTATAATGTTCCAGTGCCTTGGGGCCGCGGCGCGGGCGCGCGAGTCGGCGCGGAGGCGCGAGTCGGCGCGGAGGCGCGAGTCGGCGCGGAGGCGGAGGGAGGATTTTCGGCATGAGCCAGCCAGGGTGGTTCCGGGATTTCACAGGCAAGTACAAGGCGGGCATATCGCACACGTTCCTGTTCAATTTCAACGTGCGCGACTACGTGGACAGCAAGCGCGAGATGGAGCGCTACATACACGACGAGTTCCTCAGCTCGCGCAAGTTCGCCATCGTCGCCAGCTACGACATCGCCAGGGGGCTCGTGTTCCCCGACGCGGGCATGGAGCGCGAGTTTCGCAAGATAGCCCTGGCCTCCAGCGGGGCCAGCCTGCCGCCCTCGATGCCGCCGTCGAAGATATTCCCCCTGATCGACGCCGCGCTGCGCAGCACGAAGATGGCGCTGTTCGTCAACCACGCGGAGGTGCTGGTCCCCAGCGGCGGCACGGCGGGCATGACGGGCGAGGAGCGCCTCGCGCTCGTGTGGCTGTGCGAGTGGTCCGTCAGCGCGAAGATCTCCGCGGGCGGCAGCCTAATATGCCTGACGTCGGGCAACATAGCGGCCGCCGCGCCGGAGCTGCTCAGCTCGTCCTACAAGATCGAGCCCGTGCTGGTCGGCCTCCCGGACGAGGGCGAGCGCCTCTCGTACATCCGGGACCACCTGGCGCAGAAGCCGGTCGCGCTCAGCATACCGGAGAGGGAGTTCGCCGCGCTGTCGTCCGGCCTGTCCAAGAAAAACATACGCGACATCATGCTGAGGGCCGAGGCCGGCGGGGTCCCCGTCAGCTTCGACTTCATCAAGGAGATGAAGCACTCCGTGCTGCAGAAGGAATACAGCGACGTGCTGGAGTTCATATACCCCGAGATAGGCTTCGAGGACATCGGGGGGATGGGCGCGGCGAAGCGGTATCTGTCCAGGAACATCATCGAGCCGATCAAGAAGAACGACCTGCGCCGCGTGCCGATGGGCGTCCTGCTCTGCGGGCCGTCCGGGACGGGCAAGACGCTCCTGGCATACGCGCTCGCGCGGGCGAGCGGCTTCAACTGCGTGAAGATAGACATGGCGCGGATTCTCGGGCAGTACGTCGGGGAGAGCGAGAAGAATTTCAAGAAGTGCCTGCTGGGGGCGCAGTCGCAGCAGCCCGTGATAGTGTTCGTTGACGAGATAGACACGGCGTTCAGGCGCGGCGACGAGCGCGACAGCGGCGTCAGCCGCAACATATTCAGCGAGTTCCTGCAGTTCACGGGCAACACGAGCAACCGCGGCAAGGTGATATTCATCGCGGCCACGAACCGCCCGGATCTTCTGGATCCGGCGCTGAAGCGGGCCGGGCGCTTCGACAAGAAGATACCGATCCTCATGCCGTCGCAGCATGAGCGCGCCGACGTGTTCAAGGTGCTGCTGAAAAAGTACGGGTTCAAGAGCGACATCGACGATTTCGCGCCGTTCGCGGAGGGCACGCCCGGCTACACGGGCGCGGAGATCGAGTCGGTGCTGCGCAAGGCATACGAGCTGGCGTGCGACGACGGGCTGGACGGCGGCGACGGGCGGCCGGATGGCAACAGCGAAGCAGGCGAAGCGCCGGGTGGCGCGGCAACCGGATCTGCCGGGGCGGGCGGCGAAGCGCCAAATGGCCGCGATGGGCGGCCGAACGGCGGCGGTGAATCGGATGCCGGTGGCGATGGGCAGCCGAACGCTTGCGGCAATGGGCGGCTAGACGGCGCGGGAGCCTGCCAAACCGAGGCGGGCGGCGAAGCGCCGGATGGCGCAGGCAATGCGGATGGCGGCAAGGAGCCTGCCGGCGCAAGCACTGGCGCCGGCAGCGCGGGCGAAGCCGTGATACGCGCCCGGCATCTGCGAAGCGCGATAGAAAAATGCCGCGCCAACACGGGCCAGGTGGAGATGATGACGAAGCTGGCCATTGACGAGTGCGACGACACGGATCTGCTTGAGCAGCGATGATGCAATGCCGCGAACGCCGCGAGCCCCAATCGCCGCATTCGGAGCGGCACGCCGCGCGTTGGAACCGCGCAATCGCCGTGCAACTGCCGTGCAACTGCCGTGCAACTGTTGCCGTAATTTTTTTACGGCAATAATTGCAATAAGCTGAACCTTGAGATATAATTATTGCTGAGGTGATGCTTATCATGCTAAAACTATTCGAGGTATCCGGTTTTAAGAATTTCCCCCACAGCGTCGCTATCGACTTTTCAAACACGAGGGATTATAAATTCAATCAACGCTGCGTAAAAAATGGGCTTATTAAGGACGCGATCATCTATGGCAAAAATTCAAGCGGCAAAACAAACTTCGGTCTGGCGCTGTTTGATATAGTCGCGCACCTTACCGGGAACAATGTCACGCCGCATATTTACGACAACTATATAAATGTCGCGGTTAAATACGGCGGCGCAACCTTTCACTATGTATTTCAATTTGGCTCTGATGTCGTAGATTACCGTTATGAAAAAAGCGATAACCGCACTCTGATATTTGAGCATATTGAGCTCAATGGCGAATTATTGCTTCACAAGGCGTATACGGATACGGATAAAACAAGCGGAACCGCCGAGGACGATTTTTCCGGCATCTCCCGGCTTGCCCCGACCCTGAATTATTCATTTGTCGCCAGCGAGTCATACTTGAAATACGCTTTGAACAACACTGCCCTTGATCCCGAACACCCGCTTTATAAAATGATGCAGTTTATCTCAAAAATGCTATGGTTTAGAAATCTTGACGAAAACAGATACATTGGATACAAAACCAGTAGCCAGGACTACGCTAAATTTATGTTGGATAGCAAACCGCTGTTAAGCGAATTTGGTGCGCTGCTGCGGAACGCGGGAGTCGATGCTAATCTCGCAGCCGAAAAAGATTCTGATGGCGCAAGACGGCTGTATGCGTCGCCATCATACAACAAATCAGGGCGTCTGCCCTTTTTTGAAACGGCCTCAAGCGGGACTAAGGCGCTTTACGCCTTCTTCTACTGGATAAAAACATCCCCAGGGATTTCTTTGCTTTTCATTGACGAATTTGACGCCTATTACCATTACGAATTGTCCGAAGCCTTGGTTGAAATGCTTGAAAAACTTGAGGATACTCAGGTCATATTGACATCGCATAATACCAATTTGCTTACAAACAGAATCATGCGGCCTGATTGCTATTTTATCCTGTCGCAAGACAAGCTGTCCTCTTTTGCCGACGCAACCCAGCGCGAGCTGCGCGAAGGGCACAATCTCGAAAAGCTATATATGGGCGGTGAGTTTGCTGAAAAATAGAAGAAAACCCGCCGTTATCAGGCAAAACCTTGAAAAGGCGCGAAGAATAACGCATGCCGCTGAAAGCGATGAGAATATATTCAACATGGCGCCGCTGCTTGACAAGCAATTAGATTTTCTTAACCGCGAGCAGAAAATATGGGTGCTCTGCACTTGCACATTCTTTATTGCCGAATACAATCCAAAGCTTATAATCTGACAATCAAAATCTATTGTTGCACGCGGACAGCTCTTTGTAATCTATTTCAGGGTGTGTGTATCTTCCTCGGCCCTGCGTCGCATTTTTATAGTTTATCGCCCTCTGCGGGCAATATTGGATGCACGCGAGGCATTGCTCGCAATGGTGCCTATATTGCGGCCTGCCGCCTGCCA
>JAISFK010000111.1 GCA_031263625.1 Clostridiales bacterium | reverse complement strand
GCCGCGCGGTCGCTGGGGAACGGTTGCGGTCGCTGGGAAATGGCAGTAGGGGCCGCCTGCGGTTGCGGCGCCGGGACGCAAGGGCGGCGCGGCGCCAGAACGCAAGGGCAGCGCGGCGCCAAAACATAAAGGCGACGGGCGGCGGATTGGAGAGATTAATTTGACAAAGCAGAGCGACATGACGCACGGCAACATACTCAGGCTGCTGATCTCGTTTTCAGTGCCGCTGTTTCTCGGGAACTTGCTCCAGCAGCTCTACAACGCGTTCGACGCCATCGTCGTTGGCAACTTTGTCGGAAACGAGGCCCTGGCGGCGGTCGGCTCGGCCGGCGTCCTCATCAACATGATCATCGCGTTCTTCATGGGCATGTCCACGGGCGCGAGCGTCCTCATATCGCAGGCGTATGGCGCGCGCGACGGCAGGAGCCTGCGCGACGCGGAGCACACGGCCGTGCTGCTGGCCCTGATCATGGGGATCGCGCTCTCGGCGCTCGGCATTGCGGCGACGCCGCAGCTTCTGAGCCTGATGCGGACGCCGCCGGAGGTCGTGCCGCTGGCCGCGGAGTACCTGCGCATATACTTTGCCGGCATGACCGCGCTGACGGTGTACAACATGGGCGCCGCAATCCTCACGGCCGTCGGGGACTCGAAGCGCCCGCTGTATTTTCTCATGATCTCGACGGTGCTGAACATCATCGGCAACCTCGCGTTCGTCAACATATTCCACATGGGCGTGGGCGGCGTCGCGTGGTCCACCGTCATAGCCGAGGCCGTCACCGCCGTCCTCGTGATCCTGACGCTGTGCAGGGCCGACGGCGAGTACAGGCTGTACCTGCGCGACCTGCGCGTGCACTCGCGCGTCGTCAGGCGCATAGGGCGCCTGGGCCTGCCCGGCGGCGTGCAGCAGGCGATCATCAGCCTGTCCAACATAATCGTGCAGTCGTACATCAACGGCATGGGCGCTATCGTCCTCGCGGGCTATATCGCGAACAGCAAGCTGGACGCGTTCATCATGCTGCCCACGCAGACGCTGGCGCTGGCCGTGTCCACGTTCGTGGGGCAGAACCTCGGCGCCGGCCAGGTGAAGCGCGCGCGGCGCGGCGCGAGGATCTCGCTCATGGCGGGGCTGGCGTTTTCCGTCGCGATAGCCGTGCTGGCGCTGATCTTCGGCAGATACCTCATCCGCATATTCACGCCGGATCCCGCCGTGGCGGACAGGGCGCTGCAGTTCATGCGCGTCTTCGTGCCGCTGTACTTCCTCCTGTGCTTCACGCAGATCATACCCGGCGCTTTGAGGGGCGCCGGCGACGTGAACGTGGCGACGCTCACGTGCATCATAAGCTTCGTGCCGATACGGCAGGCGTACCTCTACGCCGTTTCGCGGCTCGGCGGCGCGTCCATAGGGCTGGTCGCCCTGAGCTACCCCGCTACGTGGGGGCTGGCGGCGGCCGTGCTGCTGTTTTACTATTTCCGGATGACCGACTGGAGCAAGTTCGAGGGGGCGGGGCCGGCCGAAGGCGCCAACGCGCCAAAGCGCGAGAGCCTGGAAGCGTGAAAACCTGGGAGCGCGAAAGTGCGGCAGCGCGGAAGCCTGACGGCGCGGGAGCCTGACGGCGCGAAAGCGAGAAAGCGCGGGTGGGAGCGGCCGCGCGGCCGCGCAGTTTTGCGGCGGCAATTATGCGCACGGCGCGGGGCATGCGCGAGGCGTGGTTTATACGCGCGGCGCGGTTTACTCGCGATGCAAACGTGGTAAATATATGCCGAAAAATGTATATGTTATGTTTAACTATAGAATAATATAGAAATAGTAGGAATAATGGGGGGCATGGATAGAGATATGGGCAGAAGCATAGAAAGGCGCATGGATAGGGGCAAGGATAGGCGCAAGGATAGGCGCAAGGATAGGCGCATGGGCGAAAAGCCCGCGAGGGCGGCCGCGCCGGCTGTTTTGGCCATTTTGGCGCTGCTCGCGGCGGCCGGCGCTGCAGGCTGCGGCACGGCGACGGCGGGCGCGCCGACTGTTGCGGCCACGACAACGGCGGCAACCCCTGCCGCAGAGGCGGCGACGACGGCAACCTCAACGGAGGCCCCGGCGACGACGGCGGCAACGACGACCGCTACCACAACGGGGGCGACGACGGCCGCCGCAACGACGGAGGCTCCCGCGACGACCGCAACGACGGCGACTGCCGCCTCAACAGAGGCCGTTGCGACTGCGACAGCCGCCACAACCGCCGCCGCGACGGAGGCGGCCACGACGGCAGACGCCGCTGCAACTGCCGCTACAACGGCAGCGGCGGCAGGCGGGGGCGAGCTGGCGGGCGAGCTGCCCGACATCCTCACGGAGCTGATGGAGCGGGCCAACGACATCCTGGGCGAGCAGCACAGGTTCGGCATGACGCTCAACGACCAGGTCACGGCTGAAACCAGCCAGGGCAAGCTGGGCCTGTCGGCCGACCAGTACGCGCAGTACGTGTCCGACGCATACGCCTCGACGGCCGCGATCAGCGCGTTCGCGCACGAGGTCGCCATAATCCGCTGCAAGGACGCGGCGGCCGCGGCCGAGGTGAAAAAGCTGGTCGCCGGCGGCTTTGACCCCAACCAGTGGGTGTGCGTCGCGCCGGATCAGTGCTACGCGATGGAGGCCGGCGAGCTTGTGCTGCTCGTGGCCACCGTGAATCCGGGCGCGGACGCGATAAAGGACGCGTTTGCCGCGATGGCGGGCATCGATCCCGCCGCCGCGGACGTGTTCTTCGAGTCGTAGGCCCGCCATGCTGTTTTCGAGCCTCACGTTCCTGTACTATTTCATGCCGGCCGTGCTGGCGCTGTATTTCATCGCGCCCATGCGCAACGGCTCGCCGCGCCTCCGCAACTGGGTGCTGCTGGCGGCCAGCGTGTTCTTCTACGCATGGGGCGAGCCCGTGTACGTCCTGCTCATGCTCGGACAGGCTTTTTCGGGCTGGTTCTTCGGCCTGCTCATCGAGCGCTTCCGGGGCCGCCCCGCCTCGCGCGCCGCGCTGGCCGGATCCATCGCGGTGGGTATCGGCGGCCTCATGTTTTTCAAATACTCGGATTTCTTCATCGACAACGCCAACGCGCTGTTCCGCTCGGCGATAGCGCCGCTGGGGCTGGCGCTGCCGATAGGCATCAGCTTCTACACGTTCCAGATTCTGAGCTACACGATCGACCTGTATCGCGGCAACGCCTCGCTACAGGGCAACTTCTTCACGTTCTCGACGTATGTCATGCTGTTCCCGCAGCTGATCGCGGGGCCGATCGTGCGCTACGTGGACGTCGAGCGGGAGCTGGCGCGGCGCGAGCACACGATGGCCCGATTCGCGCAGGGCGCGCGCAGGTTCGCCATCGGGCTTGGCAAAAAGGTGCTGATCGCCAACGCGCTCGGCGAGCTCGTGGACATATACAAAAAGAGCGGCGACCGCAGCGTCCTGTTCGCGTGGCTGTACATAGCCGCGTATGCGCTGCACATCTACTTCGACTTTTCGGGGTACAGCGACATGGCCATCGGCATGGGCCACATGTTCGGCTTTCACTTTCTCGAGAATTTCAACTACCCGTACATATCGCGGAGCGTCACGGAGTTTTGGCGGCGGTGGCACATATCGCTGTCAACGTGGTTCCGCGACTACGTGTACATACCGCTTGGCGGCAACCGCGTCGCGGCGCCGAGGTACGTGTTCAACATACTCGTCGTGTGGTTCCTGACGGGGTTCTGGCACGGCGCCGGGTGGAATTTCATCGTGTGGGGGCTGTATTTCGCCGCGCTGCTGCTACTGGAGAAATACGCGCTCGGCAAGGCGCTGGCGCGGCTCCCGGCCGCCGTTTCGCACGCATTCGTGCTGCTGTGCGCGCTGGTCAGCTGGGTGTTTTTTGACGCGGCCGACCTGGGCGGGGCGCTGTCCACGCTGTCGGTCATGTTCGGCGCCGGGGGCGGCGGGCTGGCGAGCGCCGAGGCGGCGTACTATCTGCGCAGCTACGCGGTCCCGCTGCTGGTGGCGGCCGTCGGCTGCACGCCGCTGCCCGCCATGCTCATGCGCCGGCTGTTCGCCGGCAGCGCCGAGGCGATGGGCGGCGAGGAGCCGACGGAGGACAGGCTGGCCGAGGCCGACGACGGCGATTCGGGCGCGCCCGCCGGGGCCGGGAGCGTCGCGCCCGCTGGGGCTGGAGCAACTGGAGCGGCCAGAGCGGTCGGCGCCGCTGGGGGGGCGCCCGGAACTGCTGGGGGGGCGCCCGTTGCATATGCCGGGGATAAAACGGCTGGCGTTGCGCAAGCTGGGGCGGGGGCGCCTGTTGCTGAGGCGCCAGTTGCGGGGGATGACGTTGCGCAAGCTGGAGCTGGAGCTGTGTCTGAGGCGCCCGACGCTGCTGGGTGGGCGCCCGTTGCATATGCCGGGGATAAAACGGCTGGCGCTGCTGGGGGGGCGCCCGTTGCATATGCCGGGGCTGGCGAAGTGCCTGCCGGCGCTGCAACGGCTGGCGCCGCGCAAGCTGCTGTGTCTGGAGCGGCGGCGGCAGGAGCAGGCGCCGCGCCCGCCGGAACAGGGGCAGTTGCGGGCGGGCAGCCGCCCGGCCAGGCGGCGGATCTGCCGGGGCGGCCGCTGGACTGGGCGCGCCTGGTGCTTGAGCCGCTCGGCATCGCCCTGCTGCTGATAGTCGTCACGGCGTATTTGGTGGACGGCTCGTTCAACCCGTTCATATATTTCAGATTTTAGGCGCGCCGCCGAGCAGGACGCCGCCAGGCAGGACGCCGGCGGGCGCAGGGCGCAGCGCCGGGCAGACCGCGCCGCCAATTCGGACGCGCGGAGGTACCGGACAGGATTGCATGCGCCAGCAGAACTAGGGCGCCGCCGGGCAGGACGCCGGCGGCGCCGGGAATGGAGCCCATTATGCCAGGAACCGCCGCAATAGCGCGGCTTCGCCACATATTCGCAATAGTCGCCTTCTGCGGCATCATCGGCGGCTTTTTCGCGCTCAACCGCATAGTCCGGCCGCCGGAAATATCGGCGAGCGAGCGGCGCCCGCTCGCGACCATGCCAGAGCTGTCGGCGTCCGGCGCGCTGTCCGCAGATTTCATGGGCGAATTTGAGGACTTCGCCGCCGACAGCTTCGCCTTCCGCGACGCCCTGCGCTCCGTGCGCGCGCTCGCCGCGTTCGGGCTGTTCATGCAGACGGACAAGGGCGGGCTGTACTACGGCGAATCCGGCGCCGGCAAGATAGAGAAGCTCGACGAGGCGTCCGTCGCCCAGGCCGCGCAAAAAATCGCGGCGACCGCGGACGGCATAGCCGCGCTGGGCAGGGACATATCCATGTACTATTCGTTCGTGCCGGACAAGAGCATATACGCCGGGCGCTACCTGCCCGGCTTTGACGCCGGCGAGGCGCGGCGCGCGCTGGGAGCGGCGCTGGACGGCAGGCTCGAGTACATCGACCTGGCGGGCGCCTTGGGCGCGGGGGACTTCTACCGCACGGATCTGCACTGGGATCAGCCCAAGCTGATGGGCGGGTGCCTGGCCGCGCTCGACGCCGCGATGGGGCTTTTCGGGAGCGGCGCTCCGGCAGCAGCAGGCGGCGACGGCGCCGCCCGCGCGCCCTTCCCCGCATACGCGCCGCGCGTCGCGGGCGATTTCCTCGGCGTCTACGCGGGCCAGCTGGCGCTGCCCATCGCGCCCGACGCCATGGCGTACATGACCGGCGGCGCGCTGGACGAGGCAACCGTTTCGTATCTGGATCCGCAGACCGGAGCCATGCGCGATGGCCCGATGTACCAGCTGGACGCGTTTGGCGGGCGCGACCCGTATGATCTGTTTCTGGGGGGGGCGCAACCGCTGATCGCCATCGACAATCCGGGCGCGCCCGCGCAGCGCGAGCTCTACCTGTTCCGCGACTCGTTCTCGTCCAGCCTGGCGCCGCTGCTGGTCAGCGCGTATTCGCGGATTGTGCTGATAGACCTGCGCTATATCGACAGCCGGGCGCTGCCGCAGTTCGTGGACTACGCGGAAGGCTCGGACGTGCTGTTCCTGTACAGCTCGCAGATCCTGAACAACGCCTCCGTGCTGCACTAGCCGTATATGCCCAGCTCGACGAATAGCCTGCCCTTGCGCGACACGGCGTCGCCCGCCGACATGATCTTTATGCGGCCCTTGCCCCGCACGGACAGCAGATCCCCCGCTTCCGCCTTGTGGTCGGGCTTGTCGCAGGCGACGTGGTTGACGGACGCCATCCCGGCGCGTATGAGCTCCGCAGAGGCGCTGCGCGACATGCCGAAGCCCTCGCCGATCAGCGTGTCCAGCCTCATGGACGCGACCGACGCGGACTTCAGGCGGGGCGCGGCCTCCGCGGCGGGCACGCGCGACAGCGGGACCTGGGCGAGCCGGGCGCCCGCCCTATTTTGGCCACGCTGTCGCGTATGAACGGCGCGACCGACGCGAGGCAGACGAAGTACGCCGGCGCGCCGTCCGCGACGATCTCGCCGATGGTTTCGCGCTCCACGCCGGACGACATCAGCGCCCCTAGCACGTCGCGGTGCCCGATTGGCTCGCGGCTCCCCGCGCCGGCCTCAAACGCGGCGAGTATGGCGTCCCTTTCGTAGGCGCCCCACTCCGGCTGCGCGAATATGGCGACGCAGCGCCGCCCCCCGCCGTCCGGCTGCCCGCCGCCTTGCTGCCGGCCGTCCGCCTGCCCGCCATCAGAAATGTTGCGGCTGTGCCGATTGCCACCGTGTTGCCCGCCATCTTGCCGCTCGCCGCCGTCCTGCCGCCCGCCACCTGCGCCGTCGGCGGCATGCTCGGCCGCCCAATCCGCCGCGCCGGATCCAGCTCCAACTGCCGCGCCAGCCCCCGCGCCCACCCCAGCTTCAGTTGCCGCGCCCGCTCCGGCGCCCCGGCCCGCGCCCGCTCCGTCTGGCTGCCCGATGCCGCTGTCCAGCGCCAGCAACACGTCGGCCCGGTTTTTGAAATGCCGCAGGACGACGGCCTGCTCCGCCGGCGTGAGAAATTTGGAATGCGCCGCCCCGCTTTTCTTCGCGCGCTCCGCCAGATCGTCCATGCGGCGCAGCAGCGCCTCGTTAGCCTGCAATATGGGATGCTTCATAAAATAAACCCGTCGTCGTCAATCTCGACTCTGAGGCAGTAGGCTTCCACCTGGGCCTGGCTTATGGCGTCCTTCACCGCCTCGACGCAGGCG
>JAISFK010000133.1 GCA_031263625.1 Clostridiales bacterium | reverse complement strand
CCTTTGCCGCAACGTCCGCAGCGGTCGCGCACGACGTGTACCCGCCGCCCATCATGGCAAGCGTCGGGTCGCTGTTGTCAACATGGTCGTAGCGGTCGCCGTGGCTCACCGCCCAATCTTTGGGATTGTAGACCACGCCTTGGAACGTGCCGGCGGTGTCGCATATCCAGTACCAGCCGAAATTGTCCTCGCTCGGCGCCGGCAACGGCGTCCCCCCGCTGTCCTCGCCGGTGGACGCGTTGAACGTGCTCTGGTACGACAAACCACCCGAGGTAACGGTTGCCGGAAGCTGGCCGGTCGGAAGCTTTCCGTCTTGGCCGAGATCCGCCTTTTTGCTGAGTATTTCATCAAGACTGTCCCCGCTGTCACTGAAAACCTGACTCAGTTTGGTCTTGAACCACATGATGTCATAACCGAGCGCCGTACGGATCTTGGCGAGCACGCCTTCAAATTCCGCCATTCATATCGCCTCCCCGTGCGTCACGAATTGTTATAGTCGAACCAAATATCGCCAACCGCGGGCGATAACGGTTCTGTCGCCCCAGCGGTAACGTTTGCCCTGCCGTCCAAACCGCCCACATTCTCAAACAGCCATTTGAGGTTGTTGCGTATCGTCTGCAACGTGACCGACACAGCCGTGCTCGCCGTACCCGGCAGCGTTGACGAACCGGCCGCCTCGGTCAGCGCTACATTGGCGGGCGCGCGCTGGCCTAACGCGTATTCTAATTTACCGACCGCCTCATTGATCGTGTCCGTCGCCGCTACAGCGGTCTCGGAGCTGGCCTTTGTGTAGCCGGTAATGACAATATCCGCGCCAGTGAGCGTTATGGCGCCCGTCTTGGTGTTGACCGACAAAACTAAATCCTGCGGTATCGGCAGCTGCACCCAGTTGCCGAGCGTGGACGCCGGCGTGTCCTGCAGGATAAACGTCGCGTTGATGTCCGACCTGACAGCCACATCGCCCCTGTGGAAGTCCGACAGCGCGAGCATGGCAGATTCGGACGACACGACCTCAACGTCTGTGATGGCCTGCTGCGGAATAAGAGCCGGGTCTATCTTGTCGCCGCTTATGAGCCCAATTATCTGCGCCAATGTAGTCTTGGGATACACCGTGTCCCAACCGTTGCTCTCGTTGCGGATTTTAAGCGTAATCGGCACGTTAGCCATTATCAAAACCTCCAAGTAATTTTAGTTGTCCGGATCCACCCACTGCGTATAACTGGCGTCGGGCGGCTCGTCGTCGCCGTACCACGCGCCACCCAGAATGGCGATATTGCCCCCGCCGCCGCCCGAGTGCGCGCCAGAGCTGTCGAACCACAGTGCGCCTATAGGCTGGTACGCCGGCATCGTCGGCGACAGGATAGGCAGACCCGCGCCGGAAAGCGCGGCTATTGCCCAGTAACGCGAGTTGTTTGTATCCTCGCCCTCGCGCGTATCCGTGCCGCCCGCAGCCCACGACTGCGACAATACGGCGGCGCTCTCCGCGGCGTCCACGGCCTCCCAGCCAAGGCTGTCACGCCCCTGCGCGCCCCTGCTACCCGTCTTGCCCTGCGGACCTTCCTTGCCCTGTGGCCCCTCCTTGCCGGGCGGACCAATAGGCCCGGTGGCTCCCTGCTTGCCCTCCGGCCCCACGGGCCCGACGACATTCACGTCGATCCAGCGTTTGTCCTCTTTGTCCCATGTGTACAGCAGATAATCCGTAGGCAGCGGACCCGTGAGCACCTTGTACGCGTCGCCCGGCTTGCCCGTCGGATGTACGCTTACGAGCTGCTCAAGGCTGCTGTACTCCGCGAGCACGCGCCAGCCACGCCCCGGTTCTCCCTTGAGCGAGGCGAGAAAATCCTCCTCCGAGCCCCTGTTGCCGTGCTTAAGCCACAACCCATATGCCGATAGAAAATAAGGATCGGTCATAATGCCGTGGTGCATATTCAGCGCCTCCTCACATAGCCCTGCGCCGGACGGTATTCGTTGATGAACCATGCCGCGAACTCACGGTATCGAACATCATAGAACGCCGCCGAATTCTGGTATTTTTCGTATTCGCCGTTGTGAAACTCTATCTGCGCGCGCAGATATAAATCATAAATATCGTCGTCCGGCGGGGAGATGAGCACCTGCCAGCACTTGCACTTTGGCCACGTATAGTCAAGCTCCGGATTGCGCGCCTGCAAAAACAAATCGCGCCATATGAGCATATCGAGCTGCGCTATCCAACGCGTTTTCGCCGTCTCCAAGTAGGAGTTGGGACAAACGTCGTCAACGTCAGCGATTATCCGCTCGACCGTCCGTGCCTTCCCGTCAGGGTTGTAGTCCACCATGTGCTCACCTCCCGCACAACGTTTACAGCGTCGATCCGCGGTCTACACCGCCGATGGCGAACGCCCGCCAGTCGAAAAAGCTCGCGCTCCAGCGCGCGCGCCCGTTCCAGACTGCCGCGTCGGTGTTCATGTCCTCGTAAGCGTTGACCACCATGTTCTCGCGGTCATACCACACAGCGCCGTCGAACTGCTTCATGAACGCATCCGCGACGAGTATCCACGGGAACGCGCCGGAAGTGGCCGTGCCTGCCGGAATAAACTCGTTGAGCTGCGGCCAGATGATGACATCCCACGCGCCGAAGTGGTAATTCCAGTTGTTGTTGGCGGTGTCAGGCTGCGAGTACGCGCCCACCACGCCAAAAACAGTCTGGATAGCCTCCGCGTCGTTGGGAAGCAGGATCACGTTGGGGACTATTTCAAGGATAGAGCCGTTGTCGTCGCGGAAGTCGATCATCCGGGACTGCGCCTTAGAAAGCGCGTCTTGGCTGAAAGCGTCCTTGAAGCAGTTGGACTGCATGAGCGTCGGATCGACCGCCGACGGGTGCTGTTGGTCGAACAGCGGCTTTCCGTCCCCGCTCGCCGCGCCGTACCTGAACGTCTTGCCCGAGAACTTCACATCCGCCTGCCCGGCTATGGCCGCGCCATAGAGCGCCGCGCCGAACCGCTCGCGCGTGCGGTCGAAACCGTTTACGAACTTGGTGGTGAGGCGCTTCATCTCTCCTATCTGGTCGTCGTCGACCATCTCGCGCGAAATGCGGAAACGGTCTTTCCACGTCTCATGCGCAAAGAGCTTGTCAAAGCCCTCCTGCACCTGATCGTCAGGGTATGCGCCGTTTTCGCCGACAGGCTTAAAGCCCTCGAAACCGGTCATCCCCTTTATCTTCTCCGCGAAATGCGTGCTCGTCTCGAAGTTGAACAGTGCTTTGAGCCGCGCGTCGCGGTCCTTCGCCGAACCGTAGTCGTCTATAATCTTCGCGAGCGGATACATATACTTCCCATATACGGAATCAAGCAGCCCGCTCGCTTCGGTGATCGTAATTCCAGCCATAACTATCTACCTCCCCCTTATGGTTCAACGGCCTCAAGCCGCGTCTCTATGTCGGACAACCGCCCGGACAAATCGTCGATAAAGCGCCCGACCGCCCAGTGTACGCCGTTCAAGTCCCACGCCATATCCACCGTGAAATTGGCGGTAGACGTGCTCGAATCGAGCGAAAGCCCGCCCGCCGCGACGTCGTATCCGTTGCCGACAGTCGGCGCGATAGCCGCCGTCGTCTGGTATCTCACGTCGGGATCTATCCTGTGCGCGGCAAGCGGCGCGCCCTCTTCGTGGTCGCGCGCCTCCTGCACGCATATGTACCGCGCCGCGTCAGTGCCCGACGCGGTTTTCAGTACGCCGTCCTCGAAATACAGCGCCTGCCCTACGCGGTATACGCCCGCCTCGGCGGGATGATACTCGTTGGGGATCGACTTATCGACATCCGCGCTATACGGTAAAAATGCCATATTAAATACCCACCTTTCATTTTTTCGCGCGCTTGCGCTCCGTGTAAATACGCGCGATCTCATCTTCCGTCGCCTCGGGGAAGAACTGCTTATATGTCGCCACCACATCGCGCGGCGGCGTCAAAACCGCGTCCCCCGATTTGCCCTTACTTGACTGCAAGTGCGCCTTGCTTGCCGTGTTCTGCTGCTGCTGACGCAGCTTTGCGGACGCCCTCGCCTCCGCGATAGCCTCCGCGTTGGCCAGCTTGTACGCGCCGTAAAAATCTTGCCCGGCGCGTACAAGAGCCTGAAACGCGTCGCCGGTGTCCATCGCGAGAATGTCGTCAATGCCCTTGATCTTGGGATCGAACTCCGTCGCGATACGCGTCAGCTGCTCGGCGATTATAGTTGTGACATCAGGCCCCGGAGCCGCAGGAACTTGAGGAACCGCCGGAACTTGTCCAATAGGAGAGCCACGAAGCAGAGCTATATCGTCAACCGTCAGCTCGCCGGAACGCAGATTCTCGTTGAGTTTTTCGACCTTGCGGCGCTCCGCGAACTCGCGGGCCTTCTCCGGCGTCGTGATAGGCGCGCCGTCCTCGTCTTTTAATCCGAGCTCCGCGAGCAATGACGCGACTTCTGCCGCAGCCAACCGCTGCGCCTCTGCCGCAGCCGCTTCTCTGCGCCGCCTGCCCTCAGCCTGCCGCGCGTTCTCCTCCGCGCTCTGGCGCGCCTTGTCGGCATCGCCCTTGCCGTCCTCGGGCTTTGCGTCGCCCTCGCCGGCATTATCCCCGGTATCGCCGCCTGTGTCGCCAGCGCCGCTGTCCCCGGTTTGATCCCCGTCGCCGGTGTCACCGGTATCGCCGGAATTATCGTCGCCTGTATCGCCCTCAGAACCGACGTCAGCGCCCGTTACTTTCGCGTCGTCAGCTCCGGTCTGGTCTACCCACTTGCCGCCAATAAACATTGCCATAGTATTAAAACTCCTTCATAATTTGGTTTTTACGCTGTCCAGCGACTGGTTTTTTGCGCGTACCCCGCGAAAATCCGCCTTATTTCTTCCCCGTACCGACGCGGAGGTCGTTGCCCTTGACAATGAGAGCGCCCTTACGGCTGTCTATCTTCTTAGGCAGCGGAGCCTTTGTCCGGCCGATAACGTCGACCTTTCCCGCGTAACCGCCTTTTTCCTTCATGGTCTCGCCTCCTTCCGTACAATCTCGGCGCTTTTTGCGCGTGCGCCCCGCGACATGCGGGCTTTTTGCGCTGACCCAAGCGACATATATTACTCGCCCCGGTTCCGGGACTGTAAAACATCACGTCTGGCGGCTTCTTTTGCCTGCGCGTCGATCTGCGCCAGCAGTTCCGGCGGGAACTCCGCCTCGCCGCCCTGCGCGGGTGGCCCCTGCGCCTGCTGCGGCACTGCGGCCTGTTGCTGTTGCATGGCCGCCTGCTGCTGCGCCATCATTTGCTGCTGTTGCATCATCATCTGCTGCTGCTGTTGCTGCGCCTCCAACTGGCGCTGGAAATACGTCTTTGTGCTCGCGGCGTCCGGGTAACCGGCGCGCTCCATCTTTGTCCAGAACAGCGCCAGCGCGTCGAGGGACTGTGAATTGCCGTACGCCCCCGCCTGAAAGAACCCAAGCGACTCCTGCCACATGGACTGGCGGTTGTTCGCCAGCTCGCCCGAAGGATCGATAGAGAACAGAAAATCGTCGTTCCACTCCCAATCCCCGCGCTCATCCCGCCGCAGAAAATCATATCGGCAGAACTCCTGATATTCCGGCGCGCCCTGCTCGTCGTAGCTCAAAACGCTCGTGTTGCGGTCGGCATACGCCAATTTGAGCTTGAATATCCGCTCGTACAAATCGGCGAAAACGGCCTCTTTCATGCGGCGTTTGCTTTCGAGCCGCCCCGCCGACTGCGCCGCCGCGAACTGCTTGGCAACGCCCGACTGCGCCGTAGTGTCGCGCCGCCCCTGATAGCTGTCCGTTATGCCTATCCTCTGCCTGGCCTCCTCGTACACCTGCGCCATATAGGCGAGCTGCTGCGAAACGTCGCTGTCGAGGTTGTGCACCCTCAACTCGTCGGCCTGCTGCGGGGTATCAAAAACAACGACCCTGCCGTCCTTGCTGTCAATGCGTAATTTTGCCTTCGCCGGGATCCCGATTACGCTCCCGCTCTGAACGCTGCGGTCAATGACCTTCTGCGACAGGCGGTTGGTCGTGTTCTGCTGATCCTGTATCGCGTCCACGTCCGACGCCCCGAGCAGTTGCCCATAAATGGAAACGTTCTTGTGCAGCACGAGTGGATACTTGTCCATTTTGTAGTACGGCACGCGCTCCGGGTTCTGATAGGTGCCGCCGAGCACCTGTCCGAGCGGCGTCTGTATAAGCACCGGTATCTCCTCGTAATCGACGCTTGCAAGCCTGAACGACGTGCCGCCGCAGTACGGGCAACTCTCATCATCCGCGCCGGCAAGCCCCGGTGCCATCTCCTCGCCGAAAAGCGGACGCAATCTCCCGCAGTCGGCGCACCGCTCCAACTGGCGCGCCCAGAAATCCTCCAGATCCTCCAGCGGCGCATCATTGACCCACGCAAAACGCCCAATGCCGCCCGCGTCGTTTCGGTAATAGCCGTAATGCAGCGTCAGCACGTCCTCGGCCGGGTGCATATCCTCATCGAACGACGCCCTGATTTCCGGATCGCTCTCCTTTTCGTTGCTCAGGTCAACGCCAAAACGTGACTTGATGTAGCTCTTGGTCTGGGCGAACGCCACGATCACATAATCCATGCTCTCGACGTCATCAGTCACGCCCTCCTGCGGTATCACCTGTTTGGGATGAATGACTTGAAGCGTCACGTCACCCTCGCCGTCCGCGCCGCTGTCCCACTCGGCGAGCCAATACGCCCCGCCCTGTACCGGCACCATACGCTCCATCAAATCCCCGAGGCGTTCTACGCCGAGCCTGTCAAGCTCCATCTCAAGCATGTGCTCGATAAGCCGCGCCAGCGGCTCGTCTTCCCGCCGCTTCGCTGTAACTTTTGGGCGCGGAACCGCCGACGACACCTGCGCCTCGATGAGCTCTGCCACAACATTTCTCACATGCGCGGTGTGGTAATACTCGCCGTTCGGCGCGTGGTCATATGCCGTCGTCGGTTCGATCAGGTTCTCGCCACGGTAGTACCTATCGCGCTGGTCATACAGCACACGATCTACGGAGATCGCGTCGCGGTTGTCATCCAGACGCTTGTGCCACTCCAACAGCTTACGCTTCATCGCCTCACTGTCGGCGCGCTTCTGTTTTGCTTTCGCCTTGCGCTCCTGCTTGTCCTCGCGCTTGTTCTCCTTGCCGCGCCTCGACAGCAAAGTAATCGCCCTGCCGAAATCAATCACCGCCACGACGTATCACCACCTTCCTCGACCGCCGCTCACCATGCCCAGCGGCTGTATCCTGCGGCCTGAAGCAACCCTTGGCTGCTGCGGGACGGCTCGCGCGCTGCGAGCCGCAGGCTTGCCCCACATCTCTTCCATCACCGCGCGTTCACGCGGACTGCGCGCGTTGTTGTAATCCTCCCACTGCGTATCGCTCCACTCGACGCGTGCCGCGGTATCTGTATCGACATAGCTCTGCTGGTCCCGGCTCGCAAAAGCAATGCACAACGCCATGACCGTATCGTCATGCGCCCCCTCCTGCGCCTGCGGCTTCCAATCCTCGCCCCGCACAAACGTCAGCATTTCCTCGATAGTCGTGCGGTCAGCCAGTATCTCCGGCGTCTCCCGCACGACCTCAATGAGCTGGCCGACAATGCGGTTGCGGTTACCCGCCGTTGTCAGCCAGCCATAGGATTTGACCATCTTGCCCGTGTACGTGTCCTCGCGTTCGCGCACCCAGAGATTATGGTAGCCCAGATTAGCCAGCGTCTCGACAGGGTAAGTGCTGAAATTGTTCTCAATGCTCACAAGTGCCGCATTGTACATCAGCCCAAGGCAGTATACCTGTTTGGCGTACAGATCCTCGTCGAACTGCTGCCGGAGCATAGCCACTTGGCAGCCTGTCACGTTATCAATCACCTGCGCAACAAAAGAATCCGAGCCCGCACCCGCTGTATCGCCGCCTATCACATAAGGCCGCCCCGGACGCGGACGCTCATAAATCTTGATGAACCCGTACCTATCCTCCCGCCACCTGATATCATCCATCGTGTGTCCGTTGGCCTCGTACTCGAACATACCGCGCGCCACAGGCTCGCCGATATGCTCCAAACGCGCCATAAGCAGCTCCGAATCAAAAACGCTGTCCCCGACGACGCCCCACTCCCCGAGCCCCGCCACGCGGAACCTCTGCGGCGACTCCACCGCCATGCGCTCGAACCGCCGCCTATCCGCCTCGTCGAGCCACTCGTTGCATTGGTACGTGGTAGTAATAGCGAGGATATCCGGATCGCCCTCGCGGTCAAAGAACCGCCTTTTGAGCCACGACGTAGCCAGCCACGGATTGAATATGCAATCAATCTGCTTATATAGAGATGGGCTGCTCAATTCACCGCGTATCGCGTCGTCTATTAAGTTGAATTCTTCTTCATCCAGCTCGTACGCCTCTTCGATCAGCACGTGGCATAAATCCCCGACCGGCACTGTTATTGAGCTCAGCTTCAAAGCGTCATCACAGCCTCTAAAGAGTATTTTTTGTCCTGTCGGCGTGTAGGTCATTTCCAAAGGCGACACATTGCACTGCCAGTACGCGTCCAGTTCTAAATTATGGATAGCCCACCTTATTTGAGCATAAACGCTGTCGCGCAACGTTGACGCCACCTTACGGACAACAAGAGCGTTTGCGCCCGGCGTCGCGGATATGTAGCAAACGAGCCACATGGACGCGGTAGTTGACTTTTTGCTGGCACGGGAGCCCTTGACGACCCTGTACCGCCCCTTGAAGTGCCACCATTTTGCATAGCCCTTGCCGACAACAGCAGGTATGTTGACGATTTTCGGTTTTGCCGTTTTGCTTTGCATTTAATCCTCCAGCGCGTCCGCGCCCGCGAGCACCACCGGCACCGCGCCCTCAACCTTGCTCTCCGTCTTCGCCGTATAGCCGTGCCTGCCCATCCAGAGCGCCGCGAGCTGCGTCGGGATGACGCCCAGCTCGAATTTTTCGCGAGCGTCGACCTCGCATTCTTCTTTTATGCGCGCAACAATGTCTTGAAATTCGTTTTTGCTTGCATATATCTCGTAGAACGTCGCCCGCGGAATTCCAGCAAAAACGCAAAACCCCTCTATGGTGTACGTGACGGACTTTCTCAACTCGGCGCTGACGAACTGGCTATTCTTCGCGCTGAAATCGTGACACACTACAGGTACATCGTTACAGCGAGCCTTATACCGCTCCCACTCCTCCGCCAAATCCTGCGCCTTCTTGAATCTTCGCGGCCTACCCATCATGTGTCACCTCCTATAACGCCGATTAGTCTGCACTACAGAGCTTAACAAAAGCTGCGCGTGCTAGACTGTAGCGGGGAATTTATTCCCCGCGTACAGTCTACACGCGCAAATTACCATTTGTCTCGGAGTGTTTTATCGCGGTGTTTTATCACAGTGTTTTACCGTGCCGGACAATGCCGCAAACCCCCAGCCCTAGCCGCTTTGCGCCGGTTGTCATAAGCTAACTGAAAATCGATTTTGCCGCCCTGTTTTGCCGCGTACAGTTAATCTAACATTTTTGCTAAATCCCCGAAAACCACGAATTATAGGCCGATTTTCAACCTAATCTCACATAAACCATAAAACAAACCCGCGCATTTCCCTGATTTTTGCGTAAAAGCGCAAAAATACACCGCATTTTGACCATTTTACCGTCAAAACCGGTGTATTGTTCACAGAAAGTTTACAATTTAATTATGCGCCGTACCATAGACCGCTATAGATCTGTCCCGTCTGACAGCCTAAATATAATAGACACTTCCGCTCCGAGCGCGGCGGCTATCGCCCGAATTTCAGACTCGTCAAAATCGTTTCTAGACAACTTGTTTGAAAAGCCCTGCCTCGACTCTCCCAGCGCGTCCGCTATACTGCCGAGCGTCATCCTATTGCGCTTTGCCATTATTCGAATTTTCTCGTTGACCGTCAGCACCGCTCTCACCTCTAAAATATTATACACGACCAATTGTAATATGTCAACATAGTTGGATAAAAAAAAATATAAAATATTTTTAAAATAATGCTTGACAAAATAAATATATAGTGTATAATGTATTTATCTGGTGGATTAAACACCGCGATGCCACATAACGCGCCCCGGCGATAAGGGGAGAAAGAGGTAGCACAATGAGCACAAAGGAGGGCAAAATCATGATTAGCATAAGAGAGCTGTGCGACAAATACGGCGCGCAAGAAGACAGGACCGTTTTGGCGTTCCGGTGGGCGGCCGAGGCCGACCATCACGCGGTAGGGCTGAGCCCGCGCATATCTTGCGACTACAGCCGGGAGGCGCAAGCGCGCTCGGGCAAGCTCTGGGAGGAAAGCTATGACCTCTCGGGGTCGGAGCCCCAGAGGCTGATAAACCGCTATATCGAGTCACGTAAGCTGTACACTCGGAGTATGCTCGCCGCAAGAGGCCTAGACGGTCCGTGGCCATGGGACATCTACAGAGGATACCGCAACCTGGGCGGCGGCCCGTCGTGGCATACGGGCAACCGCGCGCTCACGTACGACGCTTGGGACTGCCGCAAGGCTCTCCGCGAGTACGATGGGCTAACCGCGCATGATAGCCCTGCGGAGACGCGCAATGCTTTCCGTGCCGCCCTCCGCGCAGCTTGCGCCGCCGCAAAACTCACGCCGGCATCGGCGGCAGAAAGGCTCGGCGTGTCGGAAAGTGTGTATCGCGAGTGGGAGCGCGGGGCGCTCACTCCTCCAAAGAGCACGCAGGAAAGTGTGCTTAAGGGAATGGAGAAAACCGATGAGTAAAAGGAGCCGTATCGGCAGGAGGGCCGCCATAAGCTCTGAGGCCGTCAATCGGCGCGTCGTGCTATATCTGCGCGTCAGCACGACGCGTCAGGCCGAAGAGGGCTACTCCCTCGACGCACAGGAGCGCAATCTATGCGCGTGGTGCGAGTCGCGAGGCCACACCGTCGTCAGCATATACAGAGACGAGGGCATATCCGCCAAGGATGTGCAACACAGGCCGGCGCTACAGCAGATGATCGACGATGCAAAAACCGGAGATTTTGACCTGATCCTATTTTGGAGCTTGAGCCGCTTCACGCGCTCAGTGCGAGATCTCTACGAGCTGTATCAGCAACTGTCAGCTATTGGCATCGAGATCATCAGCGCCACAGAGCCTATTGATACCACAACGCCAATGGGCCGCGCCATGATGGGGCTGCTTACAATTTTCGCGCAGATGGAGCGCGAGCTTACTTCCGAGCGCGTATATTACGCCATGGAGGAGCGCGCCAAGCAGGGCAAACGCACGTGCAACGAGGTATTGGGGTACAATTTATTAGGCGGGGACAACCTCACGATAAACGTTGTCGAAGCAGAGCAAGTACGGTATATCTTTGACCGATACACCGAGTACAAAAATCTTCAGGCAGTCGCGGAGCTATGCCGCTTGAAAGGGTACCGCGGCAAGCGCGGCCGAGAGCATGCCGCGTGGACTATACGCAAAATTCTAACGCGCCCAATTTATTGCGGCTACAACTCATATGACGGCAGCATTTACAGGGGTATGCATGAACCAATTATATCCGCGACCCTGTTCAACCGCGTGCAAGATATACTTGACAAACGCTCGGCTCAAACAGGCCGAAAAAGAGCACAAACAGCTAACTTGAGAATACCGTAATGAGAAAAGCAGGGGAGAGAACAAAATGAGTACACTATACAGCACCACGTCCGATACGACGCGGCAATTCTGCGAGGAAAAAGGGTTTATCTTTGATGTCCACTTTGTGGAGACGATGCGCCGCGGCGGTGCCGTATACGTAAACGGCGTGTGCGGCAAACCGCAGTGGTACCACGCGCTCGCGCAAGCATGCGACGGCAAGCGCTATATCTACACCGGCCCCGTGGTATGGTGACAGCGCCCCCACGTTGCAAAAGCGTTGCAAAAATAAATCGCAGCGGGCTCCGGAAGCCCGCTGCGACAGGACTTAACGCATTTACACATTCGGTTTTGGAGACCGCCGCTCTACCAGCTGAGCTATACCCCTATAAAAAATTCTTGAAAAAAAGCTTGACAAACCTTAACAAGGCTGTTAGAATGAGTTGCTATGCGCAAAAAAGCGCA
>JAISFK010000129.1 GCA_031263625.1 Clostridiales bacterium | reverse complement strand
TGGAATCCACCGTCATAGACGTTTCTTCCGGCGAGGCCGTCATACTGCGGCCGGGCGGCGTCACGCCGGAGGACATCGCGTCGGTCGCGGGCGGCGGGCGCGTGCGCCTGAACTACGCCCCGGAGGCCGCTGGGCCGGGCGGGCCGGGTGCGCCCGGCGACGGCGAAAGCCCGAAGTCGCCGGGGGTAAAGTACAGGCACTATGCCCCGGACGCCGAAATGCTGCTGCTCAAAGGCCCGCGCCGCGCCGTCGCGTACTGGATGGGGCGCATCATGGAGCGCCCGCCCGGCGCGGCAGGCGACGCGAGCGACATGGGCAGGGCGAGCAAGGCGGGCGGCGTATTCGGAGGGCCGCACGAGGCCGGCCGGCCGCTTGGCGGCGGCCGCCCCCAGCATGCGCGCGCCGCGGATTACGGGATTCTGGCTTCGGACGAGCTGCTGGGCATGCTGCCCGGCGGCGCGGGGTTCGCAACCATCTCGCTGGGCAGCGCGGGTGCCCCGGAGATCGCGGCAAGCCGCCTGTTCGGCGCCCTGAGAAAATTTGACGCGATGGGCGTCGGGGCCATACTGTGCGAGCAGCCGCCCGAGAGCGGGCTGGGGCTCGCCATAGCGGATCGCATGAAAAAAGCCGCGTCCGGGCGCGTCGTCGATCTCGGCCGCGCCTCGCGCGCACTGTTCGTATGCACGGGCAACACGTGCAGGAGCTGCATGGCCGAAGCCATTTTCAACGCGCTCGCGTCAGGGGCGCTGCCCGCCGCCGCGTCGCTGGCGCAATTTCAGGCCCTGGCGCACGGCCCGGCGCAAGCGCGGCAGCTGGCGCAACTTCAGGCTCCAACGCCCGAACCCGCGCCAGCGCCGCCGCCTGCCCCCGTGCTTGCGTCGCCACCATCGCTATCGTCCGCCTCTGCGCCCATGCTTTCGCCCGCCCCTGCCTCTGCCCCCGTGCCCGTACCGGCCCCCGCGCTCTCGCCAGCGCCGCCGCCCGCATGCGCCTGGCGCGCGTCTTCCGCCGGCTTGGCCGCGCCCGACGGTAGCCCGGCGTCCCCGGAGGCCGTCGAGGCGCTCGCGGCTGGCTGGGGAATCGACCTGTCCGGCCACCGGGGGCGCGCGCTGGCGCCGGACATGCTGGAAGAGGCCGATCTGGTGCTCGCGATGACAAAGGCCCACAGGGACGCGATTCTGGCGCTGCGCCCCGAAAGCCGCTACAAGGTGTTCACCTTGCTGGATGGCGGGGCCGACATTCCGGATCCGTTCGGCCGCAACATCGGCGAGTACATGAGCTGCGCCGCCCGCATAGCCGCCGCCGTCGCCGCGCTGCTGGAGGCCATCGCGCCGCCCCCGCGCGCGCCCGGCGCATAGCGGCACGGACGGCAACCAGGCGCGCATGGGGCGTGGAAAATTCAAATGCTCGTCAGTATACAAGAACTAGGAGGTATTCGATATCCTTGCGCTCAATTCTTTGCCGTATCTCTTGGCAGGCTGAGGGAAAACGGGCATTGGGCAGCGCGCGTTTATGCGGCGGTGCGCCTCGCATTCTTGGCACCGTAGCTATGGCCCTTGGCTTATGACCCTTCCGCCTCGCATTTTACCCTGCACTGCTTGCCGCAGAAGGACACGCCCACCTTCCAGAACGGCTTGGTCCTGTCCAGCTCGGCGCCGTACCGCCTGTCATCTATCTGCCGCAGGGCCGCCTCGGCTCTTTCGTCCAGCTCCCGCTCGGAATCGCACGCCTTGAACTCGAATATGTAGTTCCGGCCGCTTCGCTCCATCCATATGTCGTACCGGCCGTCGCCCGCCTCCCTGTTCGACTTCAGCTTGGACGGATCCAGGCCAGGAGCCGAAAACGCGAGCCCCCCCAGCACGAACACATGGTAGACGCGCTCCGGCTCGCCGCCAAAATCCCAGAACGAGAGTGCGTCCGTCATCAGCCGTTCCAGGCCGCCCCTGAAAGCCTCCGTGGTCTTGCTGCCAAACAGGCTGAGCGCGAGCATGCCGCCGCGCGGTATGGCGGCGTTGAATATGAACTCCTTCCAAATTATGCGCATCTCCTTGTTGGGAACGCAGACCTCTGCGCCGGCGACGCCATCGACGTCAACAACGCCTTCGACGCCAGCGGTTGCTTGGCCGACCTCGGCAGCCTCGGCGCCTGCTTCGCCGCCGCCGGCGCTTTCCCGTTCGCCAATGCCCCCCTGGCGTTCGCCTGCGCCTGCGTTTTTGCCATCGGCATTCGCGCAATCGGCATTTTTGCCGTCAGTCTCCGCCGCGCAGGCAAGCGCCAGATAGCCCGCCTGCACAAGCAGCGAGTAGAAGGCCGCGTCGCTCGCCTCCAGCTGGGCCGGCGAGGACAGCTGCCCTACGGGCACGCGCGCCCGCCCGCCGGCGACGATCGCCGCCAGCGCGCCCATCCTGTCCGCATCGGCAGCCCGCGCCACCAGCCCCATCGTGCCGCTCTTGCCCCAGTGCGGGGCCAGCTTTCTTGAAATCAGATACCTTGAAACGGAGAAGATGTTGTATAGCTTTTCCCCCCCGACGCAAAACCCGTCGTACCACTCGCGCATATCGCCTATGTCAAGCCCGCGCGCGGCCGCGAGCTCCCGCATCTCGTCCTCGGTGACGCCAAAATCCCGGCTGTACCTGAAATCGCCGAACACGTCGAATACGGATACGTTGTTCAGCCCGCTGAACAGCCCCTCGTAGGATATGCGCATCACGCCGGTCAGCAGCGCTTTTTCCAGGCAGCCGTTCCCTTTGAACCCGGCGGAGAACAGGTATGTCAGGAACTCGCGAATTTCAGCATAAGCATCTGATTCGGCCTTGTCGATCAGCAGCTTGTCGTACTCGTCGATGAGAATGTACGCCTTCTTCCCCGTCGCCTCATAGGCCGCCTCGGTTAAAAGCCGCAATCCGTCCACGATGACGCCGCGGCCGTCCAAAAAATTTGAAATGGCTCGTTTGCCTGCCGGACTCGCAACCAATTCGGCGTAGTCAAACAAATACGCGCAAACAGCGTCATATATCTGCCGTTCATACGCGCCGGCGGTCAGCCCCTTAAAATCAAAATAAAAGACAGGGGCGGAATTGAGCTTCTGCCATGCCCGCGAGCGCTCCACGGCCAAACCCGCGAACAGCTCGCGGCTGTCCTCCCTGTCCGTCAGGAAGCAGCGCAGCGTGTCCATGTTGAGGCTTTTCCCGAATCGCCGCGGCCTGCATATCAGCGACACCGCGATGTTCACGCTGTCATCCAGAAAGTGCTCGATAAAGGCGGTCTTGTCTATGTAGAAATAGTCGCCCCGCCGCAATTCCGCGAAAGACGAAACAGAGGGACTGTATCTGCCGGCGCTGCCAAAAACGTGCCTGTCGTCCATATTCACGGCCACTCCCTTTCCGGGCTTTGGCGCGAAACTCGCGCGCGAAAGCCAGCCTCAGCGTTCTCCCCGCCGCCAGATATACTGACGAGCATTTGAAATTACCATAAACAACGCGAGTCAGTAATACTCGTTTCCTCTGTCCGACCGCAAATTGCGGTCGGAATTTCCAATCGAACACGAGTATAATTTTACCACAGAGCCGGCAAAGCCACAACACGGGGCGCAGGGCATCAAGGCTGAAGCGTGAAAACAGCTCGAGCCGCAAAGCATGGAGAATTGGCGAGATCGGGAGCAAAACAAGGGCGCCAAAGGCTGTGCGCAGGAAAAACCCGCAAGAAAACAGGCGCCGCCCGCCATCGGAGGCGCCTGCGGGCAGCAGCAGCAGTTCTGCGAGCTGGGCCAAAGTCAGCGCTTCTTCCTCAAAGACAAGCTTTTTGATGGCCGCCATGGCATCCGCGGCGTTTGCCACGGCTTCCCCCGACTATGTGCCACAGATCGTATCTTGAGCCGCCGTGCTGAATATCGGTCAGGCTTCCACCCTCTTTGACCCCTTCACGACGGCATACGTCTTGCCCGGCTTCGTGCCAAAGCGGTAGTCCTCCCCTTTTTTCGTCATGACGCTTGTCACCGGCACCAGCCTTCCGTCGCAGTATACGCTGAGGCCCTCGTCCCACGGGGAGTGGAGCCGGCACCTGCGCCCCTTCTCGCTCTCTATGCGCACTTCGCCGATTTCGCCGCCCTCAATGGACGCGGACACCAGAAAGGCCCCGTATGCGCGCAGGCTGTCAAAGCTCGCGTCCTTTGCCCTGTCCCAGTTGGGAAAGAGCCGGATTTCCCCCTGATGGCTCTGCAGCAGCATCTCGTTGACCGTGCAGGGCACGCCGCTGCAGCACTCGATGCCCCCGCCGCCGTAATAGATGAAAAAATTGCCGAAGCTGTGGTTTCGGATCTGATCGTTGAGGTGCCTGATGATTTCGTCCGGGGGGTAGCCCACGCGCGCAGCCATCGGGTAAAAGATCGAAAAGGCGTTGAAATGCTCCCACGACACGGCTTCCTCAAAGGAATTGCGGGCGATTTCCAGCTCCGCGCCGGACGAGGCGGCGCCTATGAAATTGCCCGGAAAGATCGGGGCGGTCCCGACGTTTTTCCTCGCCGGCCGCCCCTTGCCCTCCTGGGGCATGTTCCTCTCCTGGAGGCGATAGACGGTTTTGCCGTTCACCTCGTGCGTGGGGAACTCGCTGAGGCGGTCCAGCATGTCCTGCCACGCGGGCAGGCGCTCCTGGTACAGCCCGAGATCGCCCGCGATGTCAATCAGGCCCTTTGCGGCTATCCTGATGAAGGCGAGGCTGATGAGCGGGTTGAAGTCGTGCTTGGGGTCATGCTTGTCGCTTCTGCCGGGATCCCCCAGCGCCCAGCCGTTTTCTCCGGCGTAGTCGTTGTAGATGACATACCGCCCGTCCTCAAGCTCCAGCCAGTCCTCCCAGAACTCGACGGCGCCGACCAGGTAGGGCAGTATTTTGCGCGCGTATTCGCCGTCGCATGTCATATAGTACCGCGTCACCATGTTCAGCGCGGCGTACACGGCGTCGAACTTCTGCCCCCAGTACGCGCCGAGGGGGCACAGCGCGCCGTCGGGGAAAAATATTTCGCCGATGTTGCAGCCTTTCGGCCCTATGCCGACCATCTGCAAGATGCCGCGCGCGCCCAGCAGCTCCCGCGCCCTTCTGGTCCCCATGTCCACGTACTCGAGCAGCGGCGTGTCGTACACGTCGGCCAAGCCAACTTTGTTCGACGAGTACACGCCCCACCAGGGCGCCTCGTGGTTATAGTCAAAGTGATAGTCCCCGCCCCAGTTCGGCTCATCGGTCGTCACCCACGCCCCGTAAAGCCCTGGGGCGAACTTCCCCGCCTTGCAGCAGCACGCCAGCAGGTAATGCGACGCATACCAGTATTTCTCGATCTCCGGCTCGCCGGGGATCGAGATCGAGGACGTGGACCAAAAATCCTCCCACCAGCGCTCGTGCTCCGCGCGCGCGGCCTGCACCGCCCCCTCGGCGCACATGCGCCCAATGAGCTCCCTGCACGCGCTTTCCGGGCTGCCTTCGGCGTCAAAGCTCGTGCACGCCGCGGTGACGACCGTGACCTCCTCGCCCGCGCCAAGCTCGAACTCGGCGCTCTCCTTGCCCAGCACCTTCGAGAGCGCGAAAGCCTCGACCTCCCAGTCCAGATCCGCCCCCCTGAACGCCTTGGACATGGAAAGCGCGTTTCCTGCGGCCCCCTCGGAGCAAACGGCCTCCCGCCCCGTCGTCTCGTACTGCTCCGTGCCGACGTGGTAGTAGACAAAGTCTTCGACCGGCTCGTTCCCGCGTATCGCTCTCAGGCTGACGCGGACGCCGATGGCCTCATCCCCCGCGTTGGACAGGGTCGTGACGACAACGTTGGCGTTGTAGTCGGCGTAAGTTTTTGTCTTCAGCCTGGCGCCGCCCTTCGCCATGTCCGTGTGTATGTCGGCGGCGGCGATGTGCTGCTCGGCGTAAAACTCCGCGCCCGCAAGCTGCGGCACGTCCAGCTGCAGATAGCCGAACGAGCGGGCCCCGCCGCCGTTCTGGTGCGGCTTGGCGCGCCAGATGTCATTTTTGCAGATCCAGAATGTCAGCTTGTCCGGGCTGTTCCCCGCGCAGACGCCTATGTCGCCGTTGCCGCAGAGCGCGCCGTCCGGCTCTCCCCTGCTTGGCGTCTGCTCCGGCGCCTTCGTGAAAATCCCCTTGATGCCCCGCACTTTAGCGGCCGCGGTTGCAGCCGTGGCCGCAATCGCACCAGCGCCCGCGCCCGCAACAGCGCCAGCGCCGGCATCCATGCCGCCGCGCGCCCCGGCGCCGCCGCCCCCGCTCCCATTCCCGTTTCCGTTTCCGTCTGTGCTGCCGTGCTTGCCTGCGTCCATATTGGCTTCCTTCCCCATCATGTTTTTCCCGCTTTCCCCACGCGCGCGCGCGGGCAGGATACATAGTGTATATCGCGAACGGCTGGATGCGGCAAGGGCTTTTTTTCGCTTTGCGGGTTCGTTTTGCATGTCCATTTTTCATGCGGCTGCCGAGTGCTACTACTACCCGCTGGCGCTCGAGGAGCGCCTCGTCAACGCGGTGACCGCCGGCGATCAAAAAATGGCTGAGGAACAGCTGCGGCAGGTGCTGAAGGAAAACATCGTAAAGCGCGAGCTGAGCCATTCCATGCTGAGCCACCTGATCAGCGAGCTGGAGGGCTCGCTGCTGAAATCCGTCTACAAAATCAGCGAGGCGGACGTCAGCGAGGGGGAAATCCAGAAAAGGCTCGGCGAGATCGGCAAGACGGCGTCCGTCCTGGAGAGGCTCCAGCAGATAATCGAGCTGTACAAGCGCGTGTGCGCTGCCGTCAAGGGCGGCATGATGGACAAGAGCGCGCGGATTGTCGGGAAGATCGCGGAATTTCTCAGCGAGCAGTATGCCGACCCGAGCCTGAGCCTGGCCAGCGTGGCCGACAGGTTCAGCATAACGGGCGGCTACCTGTCCGTCCTGTTCAAGAGCGAGTACGGCGAGAACTTTTCGGCGTTTCTCGCCAAGACGCGCATAGAGCGGGCGCGCCAGCTGCTGGCCCAGGGGAAGACGCTCGAATACATCGCGGCGAACGTGGGATACAACAGCGTGCAGGTGCTGCGCAAGGCGTTCCGCAGGGTGATGGGCGTGAACCCGGACGCCTACCGCAAGGCGCAGGGCCGCCTCTAAAAACCCTAAAATAGTACCGTTATATCAACATAAAATACCCTGGATTCCCGCAAAATATATACGTTTTTGAAAACAGCGACTTTCCCCCGGCCCGCCCATGCAATATGATTGTGCGCAGAAAATCGCGGCGCGCGGGCCTGGCCTGGCTCGGCGCTGGGCGGCTGGGGAGAGAGCATGGCTTTTCTGAATTTTCTGAAAAAAGATTTCTCGAAGCGCTGGCAGCTCTATCTGATGCTGCTGCTGCCCGTGTCGCACGCCGTCATATTCAAGTACATACCCATGTACGGGATCACGCTCGCGTTCAAGGACTTTTCCCTGCGCGACACGATGTTCGGCGGCGCCTGGGTCGGCGTCAAGTACTTCCGGCAGTTCCTCGGCGCGCCGATGTTCTGGTCGCTTCTGAAAAACACGTTCGCCATCACTTTTTACAGCCTGCTCGCGGGCTTCCCGCTGCCCATCATATTCGCCCTCGCGCTGAACGAGATGCGCAGCCGGCGCGTAGTCAAGACGATGCAGACCATCACCTACGCGCCCTATTTCATATCCACCGTCGTAATGGTGGGCATAATACTTCAGGTGCTGCACATGCGCGTCGGCATGGTGAACAACCTGCTCGACCTGCTGGGCTTCGAGCGCATCGACTTTATGGGCAAGGTCGGCTATTTCCGGCATATCTACGTCTGGTCGGGCGTGTGGCAGAGCATGGGCTTCTCGGCCGTCATATACATCGCGGCCCTGGCGGGCGTCGATCCCGGCCTGGTGGAGGCGTCCGTCATCGACGGCGCGAGCCGGCTCAGGAAGATCTGGCACGTTTTTCTGCCGTCCATCCAGCCGACGATCCTCATCCAGCTGATTTTCGCCATCGGCGGCCTGATGAGCCTCGGCTTCGACAAAATATGGCTCATGCAGAACAGCGTCGTCCTCCCGGTGTCCGAGGTGATCTCCACGTTCGTGTACAAGCGCGGGCTCGAGCAGAGGCAGTACTCCTACGCGACCGCGGTGGATCTTTTCAACGCCGCCGTCAACTTCGCGCTGCTGGCGGTCGCGAATTTTTCCTCCAGGAAGATCGGGGGCGCCAGCTTATGGTGAACAGCGGCATGTCCGACAGAATCCTCATGTTTTTCATATACGTCTCCATGTGCCTGATATTTGCCATGATCGCGCTCCCGGTGCTGTTCATAGTCGCCAGCTCGTTCAGCTCCGTCGATGCGGTGACGTCCGGCCGGGTCTACTTTTGGCCCGTCGAGTTTTCGCTCCAGGGATACGAGGTGGCGCTCCAGTCCCCGTCCATAACCCGCAGCTTCCTCATGAGCGTGTTCTACACCGCCGCGGGCACCGCGATCAGCGTCGGGCTCACCCTTCTGGCCGCGTACCCGCTGTCGCGGCGGGATCTCGGCATCCGGAGCGCGGTCATGGTGTTTTTCACGGTGACGATGTTCATCAGCGGGGGCATGATCCCGACATACCTGCTGGTCAGGGGCCTGCGCCTCACGGACAGCGTATGGGCCATCCTGCTTCCGGGGGCGCTCAGCGTGTGGAACATGATACTGGCGAGAACCTACATGCTGACCAGCATCCCGCCTGAGCTCTTTGAGAGCGCGTCAATAGACGGCTGCTCGGACTGGCGCTATTTTGTTTCCGTCGTCCTGCCGCTCAGCGTCCCGATCATCGCGGTCATCGTGCTGTATTACGCGGTGTCCAGGTGGAACGCCTTCTTTGACGCGATGATCTATCTGAACGACCGCAGCCTCTACCCGTTCCAGCTGGTTCTGCGCTCGATTCTCGTCCAGTCGTCGGGCGGGGATTTCGACCTGTCGCTGAGCGAGCAGATGAACAAGGCCGCGCTGAAAAACCTGCTCCAGTATTCCATGATCGTCATTTCGACGGCGCCGATCCTGGCGCTCTACCCCGTCGTCCAGAAGTACTTTATCAAGGGGATCATGGTTGGCTCGCTTAAAGGCTGAAACTGAAAGGCTGAAGCTTAAAGGCTGAAATAAAAAAATATAAAGATGGAAGGAAGGTTGCGAAAATGAAAAAATCCATGGGGCCGGAGGCGTCCGGGAGGACCGGAGATTCAAGGGCGGCCGCCGGGGCGGCAAGACAGGGGCGGGGCGCGCCGGCAAGAGCGGCGCGGGCGATGGGGGCGATGGGGGCGATAGGCGCGGCGGCGAGGCGGGCCGCGTGGGCGGCGGCGCTCGTCGCGCTCGCGGGCGCGCTGCTGCTGCAGTCCTGCTCAGGCGCGGGCGGGGCGGGCGGCGGCAATGGCGCTGCCGGCGGCACGGGCGGCGGCTCGTCCGCGGCTTTGGGCTCCGAGCCGGCAGGCGCCCAGGATGCGGCGGGCGGGACGGGCGAGGCCGCGACGGCGGGCAGCGCGGCGCCGGCCGACAGCGGCGCCGACGGCGAAGCCATAACCATCACGATCGTGGCCAGCCTGGATGAAACCAAGCCGACGGACGCCTCCAACAATTCCGTCCGCTACATCGAGGAGCACACGGGCTACAAGCTCGAGTTCATCCCGCTGCCTACCAACACGGCGGACGCCGACGCGAAATTCAGCCTGCTGCTGTCGAGCGGCGACTACGGGGACGTGTTCTGCCGGACGATCACGCGCGAGCAGATGATGCAGCTTGCGCGGGAAGGCATCGTCGTCCCGATCGACGACTACATCGACGGCTCCGCCGAGCTCCGGCAGCTCTTTGACGAGCGCCCGGAATACCGCGAGAAGTCGAAGTTCGAGGACGGCAGCATATACGGCTTCATTGCATCGGGCGAGGCGTATCACAGCCAGGCGTACCCCAAGCTGTGGGTGAACCAGGAGTGGATGGAGAAGCTGGGCCTGTCGATGCCGGAGACGACGGAGGATTTTTACGACATGCTCGTCGCCTTTCGCGACGGGGATCCCAACGAAAACGGCCTGAGCGACGAAATCCCGCTGACGTCCAACATCGAGTGGACGAACCAGGTGGAGTCCTATCTGGTGAACTCCTTCGTGCCGTTTGAGTACACGGCGATGTCCTACCCAGTGGACGGGAAGGTCGTCTTTTCGCCCGCCAGCGAGGAATTTCGCGAGGGGCTCAGGTACGTCAAGCGCCTTGTGGACGACAGGCTGCTCGACGTCGCGGCTTTCACGCAGAAGCAGGATCAGATGCAGCAGCTGATCAGGCAGGAGCCGCACAGGGTCGCGGCCTATGTGGGCGAGCACTTCGGCATCGGGATCGACCTGTCGGACTACGAGCAGAACAAAGCGATCACCGCCATCCCGCCGTTTGCCGGGCCGGGCGGGGTCAGAACCATGCTGAAGAACGATTTTCGCGACAGGACGGGCAGCTTCGACTTCGCGATAACCGACAAGTGCAAGAACCCGCAGGCGGCCTTCAACCTCGGCGACTTCATGATGAACCTGGAGTGCGAGCTCACGACGCACCACGGGCCGGAGGGCGAGGGCTGGGGCAAATACGATCCGCCGGTCAAGTCCGCGCTCGGCATGGACGCGCTCTACTGGGTCAACGACAACTACGGCACGGAGGGCGGCGACCGCGCGAAGGATCTGCTCTACATTGGGCCGACCAACGGCACGACGGAGAGAAGGCAGATGTGGTCGCCAATGCCGGACGACCTCTACGTGCCCGAGGCGTATGAGGCGAGGCTGACCATAGAAACCCAAAAGATGTTGCCGTACTTCTATCCGGAATACCTGCCCAGGAATATCGAGATCTATATCACGGATCCCGAAGAGCTGTCGCATTTCAGCGAGCTCCGGCTCACACTGCGGGATCTCGTGAAAACGAGCGCCGCGCAGTTCGCGACGGGGGAGAAGTCGCTCGACATCGACTGGGAATCCTACATCAACCAGCTCAAGCAGTACCAGATGGACGAATACGTGGAGCTGTACCAGAAGTACTTCGACCTGTACCTGGCCTCGGCGGCCGGCTGACGGCGGGCAACGAGCGGGCAGCGGGCAGGGAGCGAGTAGCGGGCGGGGCGCGGGCAATGGGCAGACCGCAGGAGCGGGCAGGGCGCGGGCGCAGAACGCCGCGCATTCTGCGCCCGGCGGCGGCGCGCGAGGGCTGCGGGGGCTATGGAGCCTGCGGGGCGGCGATCCCGGCCGCGCAATGCGGAAAGGGCTCGGCATTTTTTTGCCGGGCTCTTCCTGTTTTTGGCGCCGGCCCGCGAGCCGCGCGCGATCCAGCCGGCGCTCTGGCGACTGCGATTGCAGCTGAGCTGGCGCTCTGGCGACTGCGATTGCAGCTGAGCTGGCGCTCTGGCGACTGCGACGATTGCGATGATTGCGACGATTGCTTGACACATCGCGCTGAAAACTGTTCTGGCAAAAAATCCAAAAATGATGTATAATGCTGTTATGGCAAACGCGCGCGGGCGCACGGACGCGCGGGCGCGCATCGCGCCGCGCGGAGGGATGCGATTGCCTTCTGGCGGAGTGGAAGGCGCACGGACGCATGGGCGCGCATCGCGCCGCCGGCGGGCTTTTTTTGCGGAAACGCCGATTTTTGCGCCAAGGCTTGGACAAGACTTGAAAAGGAACGGTTTTGACTGTGTACATTCATCTGGGCAACGACGTTTCGATTAGGGCGAGCGACGTCATAGGCATATTCGACATGGACAGGGCCACCGTGTCAAAGGACACGCAGGCGTTTCTCAGGCGGTGCGAGGACGAGGACATGGTGACGACCGTTTCGCGGGATCTGCCAAAGTCTTTCGTGCTGTGCCGCTACAATGGCAGGCTGCAGGTATTTATTTCGGCGATATCGACCGCTACGCTGAAAAGGAGAGGGATGTTTCACAGAAATTATGGCAAACATGGCAAACAATGATCACGGCGAGTACGATGGCGGCGCGGG
>JAISFK010000052.1 GCA_031263625.1 Clostridiales bacterium | reverse complement strand
GGGCGCGACGGCGGGCTTCATCCACCCCTGCCGCCACTCCTTGTAAATATCGACCCCGGCCTGCCAGCCGCCCTCATAGGCGGCGAGCGCGACGGGCGCGAGCGCGCGCCGCTCGCCCGGCTGGATATACGGGGCATGCAGCGCGGAATAGCGAATTTCCGCGGGCTTCCCCGCGATCGACCCGCCTTCCGGCGCGCGCTGGTCGATGGACGATTCGTAGCCGGGGCGCAGCTCCCCGATCCAGTTCAGGCACTCCGCGCTGCCGCTCCAGACGCCCATGTACAGCCCCTGGGCTTCCGCGCGGAGCAGCATGAACGGCACGGCCGGATTCCCCTGGCCGTGCGGTATCTGCGTGGGATAGTCGGTGCCGTAATATCCGATGTTTGAGTGGAAATGCGGCCAGATGGGCGTCTCGCAGCCCGTGGCGTAGTTGACGAAAAACGCGCTGAGCTTCTTCGCCCCCTCAGGCGGCGCGAGGTTGATCAGGCACGGGCAGTACACGTTCTCGACGACATAGCCCGACCTGTTGTCTATCTCGATGGCGAAGACGGCCGCCGCGCCGTCCGCCCTGACGGTCAGCGCGACGCCGATGCCGTGCTCCCCGCCGCGCTCCGAGGCCACGCCGTCCCACCTCAGGACGAGCTCGCCCGGCCGCGCCTCATAGGACGACAGCTTTTGCTTCTCGCCCAAAATGTGGTTGTTCCGCAGCTCGTCGGACAGCGGGAGCAGGATTTTCCACGAGAGGCCGCGCTCGCCCCCGCGCCCCGCGCTCTCGCCTTCGCCGTTCTCTCCCCCGCCGCTCTCGCCGCTCTCGCCGCTCCCGCCACTCTCGCGTCCGTCGCCCTCGCCCCTGTCGCTTTCGCTCTCGCCCCCGTCGCTCTCGCGCCCAGAATGTCCCAGCCCGTTATCTTCGACTTCAGGCCGTGAAGGATGCCCGTTTCCTCGCTAAAATTCAGCACCAGGCTGCCTGTTTCAAGCGTAAGCATAGCCGCGCCTCCCAATCAGTTTATATACTTAATCGCCAAGCGCCAAGCCCTATTCGCCGGGCGCCAGATGCCAAGCGCTTACGCCGCGCCGGATTGCGCCGCGTCAAACTACGCCGCCCCACTATTCCCCAAGCGCTATGCGCGCGATCTCGATCTTTCCGGCTTTCACCTGCGCGAAGGCCGCCCCGTCCTTTACCCCCGCCATGCCGTAGCCGCCGTCCGTCGCGAAAAAGCACTGAAAGTCGCCCTTCGCGGCCGGATTGACGCGCAGCGTCTTTTCCGCGGCGTCATAGAACACGCCGCTGTACGCCCGCAGCAGCGCGTATGACGACATCGCCCGCGCGTACCAGTGCCCGCACTCGTATTCGTTGAACGGGTTGCGCGCCGTCCCGTCGTAGCGGCTTCGGCATATGCGCACGATTTCCAGCCCTTCCTCCGCGCGCCCCGCCATGATGAGATGGGAGGCGACTTCGTATTCAATGCCCGTCCACACCTCGTCGCTGTAGACAAACGGCAAAGACGGCTTGCCGCCGTTCGGCCATGTGCAGAGCAGCAGCCCGCCCTCGTCGCCCATGGCGTAGCCCGGCCTCTGCGGGTTCGTGTGGCGCGCCAGGCTTTTTTTCAGGTTGTGCCGGTACACGCTCATGAGATGGCTCTCCAGCTTCGCGCTGTCCAGAATGTCGCCCAGGCCGCTCAGCTTGGCGAGCCACGCCCCGACCGCCCCGTCGGACAGGCAGCCCGCGCCGTACTGGTACTTGGGGCCCTCCCGCCGGAACAGCTCCGCGGCCTCTGGATGCTCGCCGTCCGGCGCCGGCTTGCGCTCCAGCCCGTCCAGATCCGCGAGCTGGATGAAGTATTCGCCGTTGAACAGTTTTTCCTCCGCGTATTTCCTGCCCTTCACATACAGGCGAAGATACCGCTCCCCGGCCGGGTCTTGCAGGCTCTCGGCCATTTTCGCCGCCGCCAGCAGTGCGCCGAGATAAAATCCGGTGCACATGATGTCAGCGCCGTAAAACTCGATGTCGTATGTATTGTGATGGCGCTCCGTCAGCGCCCCGCTCTCTTTCGGATCCCACAGGCTTATGCAATATTCCAGGCTTTGCCTGACGCGCGGCCATATGCCCGCCATCCACCCAGAATCTCCCGATATGCGCCATTCCCTGTATGCCTTGATCACGCCGCCCAGCTGCCCGTCGGCCGCCGCGTGGAACGAGTGGTCCGCGCCGCCGATCGGCAGGGAGGCGCGAAAGGCCTGGTGGCCCTCGTCGTTTTGCGAGTCCCAAAATTCCGTCTGCCGCAAGCCCCTCTCCAGATCGGGGAACAGGCTGCAGAGCGCCTGCGCGTAATTCCAGACATGGGTGCAGCTCCCGTGGCAGCTGCCATAGTCGTCCTGGCAGCCTTCCCAGCCCCAGATGCGGCCGTCCGTCTGCCTGAGCACCGTCGGGGATTTCAGGATGGAGAGGTTCGCGGCGACCGCTTCCAAAATCTCTGGGGGCAGAGTCGAGCTGAACAGGCAGTCCGAAAATGCCATGGACTCGCTGCGGAGCCTGCCAAACTCGGATTTTATGTACCGGTTCAGCGCATCGGCGCCGGCAAACTGGCCGCTGTACCAAGGGCGATAAGTTTCGCGGCGACATGTATCGCGGCGGCATGTTTCGTTGCTGCTGGCATCGCCATTTTCCGCGCCGCTCTCCGCGTTGCTTCCTGCGCCGTTCTCTGCGCCGTTCTCCCCGCCGCTTTCCGCGCCATTTTCTGCGCTGTTTTTCCCGTCGCTTTCCGTGTTGTTTTCTGCGCCGTTCTCCGCACTGTTTTTCCTGTCGCTTCCCGCGCCACCTTCTACGCCATTTTCCGCACTGTTTTTCTCGCCATTTTCCGCGCCACCTTCTGCGCCACCTTCTACGGCACTTTCCGCGCAATTTTCCGCGCCGTCCTCAAATTCGTGTCCGAGGCGCAGATCCGACTCCGGCGCGTACCAGCTGAGAAACAGGCGAATCTCGCGGCGCTCGCCCGGCGCCAGCGAAAACGGGATCGACAGCGTGGCGCCCGGACTCTCGCCGTCGCCCGCCCGCGCTCTGTTTTCGCTTATGCCCCTGCCCATGCGATTGCACAGCATGGTAAAGGAATCGAACCAGCCACCGCGAAACCACGCCGTGTCCACGCGCGCCGCCTCGGCGGCGAACACGCTGAAGGAAAGGCTGCCCGCATAAAACGAGAACCCGTTTTCAATGGGCTTCGCCCGCGC
>JAISFK010000093.1 GCA_031263625.1 Clostridiales bacterium | reverse complement strand
GCTCCTTCATGTCCATGACCATCCTTTCCAAAGTTTTGGCGGTTATGGCGCAAGCCTTGGCTTGAGCCTTGGGCTCGCAGGCGGTTTGCGCGTTCACTTCCGCGCGGGCCGCCCTGTTTTATAGCGTCTGCTCTAATTATATCATAAATTCCATATATGTCAATATATTCCATTTAAAATCGCGAGCGGCCCCGCCTACATCCGCGCTGCGTTCCCTGCGCGGCATGCTGAAAGGCTCCGATGCAACGCTGGAATCCATCCGCGAGGAAAGGCTGGCAAAATATTAAATAATTCTATTATGAAATTACCGCCTGCATCGCCGTGGGTGATAAACACAGGCGAAACATCACCGCCGCACCGTTCGGAAAATAACCGAAGGCGCTTGGCTCTGTGCTCAATTTTATACTGACGAGCATTTGAATATACCATAAACGCGAGTCAGTAATACTCGTTTCCTCTGTTCGACCGCAAATTGCGGTCGGAATTTCCAATCGAACACGAGTATAGCTCGATACGGTTCTATGATGTTTTTTATCTTTGCGTTAGGCGATAACAAATCCCATTGGCGCAAAAACATATCGGCGCTTTCAACTGGTGTTTATATTCATCAGAGCGAATTATGCTGCTACGCAATATTCGCGCCCCCTTATATATCTGCGATTGCTGCAAGGTTATCCTTGCTCATGCCCAAACACCATGGTTGACTGTCATACCAAAAACAAAAGTCGAGGAATGCCATCTTTAACTTCTCATCCTGCATAATATTTCTCAACACTTCTCCGGGTACGGTGCGCGACAAAGCTCCGGGGCCCGAAAGCTTTATGTCCTTTGCGCCGAATCTTTGCAAGATTTTTGTAAGCTCATCGGGCATGAAAGAATATGAAACAGGCCACGGAGATTTACCCTTGTCATATTCCGATACCGTATCATCCATCTTTTCCATCAATCCCGTCTCGAAAAATTCATGCACCGCTTTCATATCCGGTTTGAAGCCCTCAAGTTGCTCAAGCCCGTGGTCAAGTGTCCAACGAGCAAAAGGGTCACTGGTATTTTTATCAAGAATATACTTTGACTTCTGAGCAGGGTCGAATAAATATGTCCACGCCAGACGGCTGTATACACTGATACACAATCGCTTTGACGCAATGCGAATGAGATTATTTATAACAGTTTCATGGTTTGGATAAGTATACGAAATCGGTGCGTCAAATGACATTGCCATATCGAATTGTTTGTCGTTGAACGCGGTTAAATCTTCAAGCGCGCCGTGGACGAACGTAATATTATCTATAACACCTTCCTGTTCCGCAATTTCTTTCGCCTTTGTTATCATGCCTTCGGAAATATCAAAATGAGTCACATTCAAACCGCGTTTCGCAAGCGGTATGGAGAAGCGCCCGTAACCCGCGCCGCCGTCAAAAACTGTCCGGATTCCGTCAAGGTTTTCGAGTAGCAGCCGCTCGATATGCGCTTTAGCGATTATATCATCTATGAAGGTCTGTTCTCGCTTTGTTTCTTCCCCTGCTTTTTGAGGCAAATTCCAGAAGCGGCGAGATATATCGGTAGATTTATTCATTAAGCAACCGGACATATTATTTCCTCACTTTCTCGCTTGTAATATCGCGCCATTGCCATGATTAATGTTATCGCGCAGAACTTCGACAGAGCTAAATCCGGCATCCCGCAGGAGTTCAATTTGAGTTTCGATGGTGCAAGGAATATCAATATGATATTTTCCTGGTTCAGCTTTCCCGGTTAAATTCGCGGTTATTATTTCATATCTCCGCTGGTACTGCTTCGCCGCGATAGCATCAACCACAAAATCGCCTTCGACATAGCGCCCGTCTGGCTTTAATGCGCTGTGAATTTTACGATAAACCTCGATTTTTTCATCCGGCCACAGATGATGCATCGTCATGTTAGAAACAACAATATCATAAACGTTTTCAGGGTATGTCCAGTCGATATAAGATGCTTCCACTATCGTTATTCGGTCATGGCTGCCAGAGTGATTTTTCAACAGCAAGTCAAGCATACCGCGCGAAACATCGACACAAGCGATATGTGCGTTCGTAGCTTGCGCCCATATATAATCAAGCTCTATCCCAGTTCCGCATCCGACATCGAGTATATTCAGCGACCTGTCCGTTTTAGGAAAACACGCGCCAAGTTTTATATAATCTTCAACCCCTCCCCCCGATAGCATTTTATCGTTATATCCATTAGAACGAATATCAAAAAACGCGCCCATCAGCTCGGGTTTATACAGGCTGTGAACATCCCATTCAGGACTGGGCAGGCAATCGGTGTGGTAAAGGCGAAAATAATCAAAGTCGAAATACTTGCCATCATCGTCTAAAACCGTTCTGACGCCGCCAGAAACAAAACCAAGTTTTTCAATCACCCGGCGCGACGCTGCATTTTCCGGTTTAACGATAGCCGACAATGCATCTTGCCCAGCTCGCTCAAAAGCAAACCATACTGCGGCTTTTGCGGCTTCGGTTGCGTAACCCATGTTTCGACGCTTGTTACTGATACCATAGCCAATCTCAACTTCGCCGTTGAGCTCAATTTTACTATGGATATACGCGCGTCCAATACATTCACTCGTTTGTTTAAGCTCTATAGCAAACATGATTAGCAATCTATTCGTATCGGGTCTTTTACCGGGCATTTCGTTAATCCAATGAATCCATTTAAGGGCGTCTGCCTCGGTTTCAAATTCGCTTTCAGCAAAACATTTGACCGCTGCCGCATCGGATTCCGTGAATGGGCGCAAAATTAAGCGGGATGTTTCAATTTTTACACATTCCATATATTAATTACTCCTTACAGAATAAAGTATTGCAAACAAAAAGTCCTTTCCAATAATCGGAAAAGGACGAAACAATCACAAAAGACGCAAGGGCATGCTACCCCCCAATGACTGTCATCAATCCAATTCCAACAGAAAACAAGCCCTGCTCATTGCCGGACTTCTCAGTTTCCATTGAGCGCGAATTGGATTATACTCGTGTTCGATTGGAAATTTCGACCGCAATTTGCTGTCGAACAGAGGAAACGAGTATTACTGACTCGCGTTAATGGAAAATTCAAATGCTCGTCAGTATAGCTAATCATTGGTACACCCCATTCATCTCTGATAGTGCAAGCATAGCAGAAAATCGACTTGATTACAAGTAAATTTACGCAAATTTTTCAGTTTGAATTTGAGGCCGCATAAGAGCATAATCCGCGCGCCCGTTCCTTTGCTATTTCCTTTTTGCGCCGCGTGTGCTAATATTCATAATAGGGGCGGGAGGCGCGAAAGGGGGCGCCGCGCCGCATGGGGGCGCGGGACGGCATGAAGATCATAATCATCGGCGACGGCAAGGTGGGGAACAATCTGGCCGAGAACCTTGCGGCGGACGGCGACAACAGCATAACGATTATCGACAAGGACGCGGAGGCCCTGCGCAAGACGGTGGAGAGCCTCGACGTGCGCTGCGTGAAGGGCAACGGCGTCAGCGCGGCCACTCTGCTCGAGGCGGGCGTGTCCGGCGCGGATCTGCTGATAGCCGCCACGTCCAGCGACGAGATGAACATGGTGTGCTGCCTGACCGCCAAAAAGCTGGGCGCCGAGCACACCATAGCGCGAATCCGCGACCCGGCGTATGCGGACGAGCTGTCGCAGCTCAAGGCCGACCTCGGGCTGGACATGGTCATCAACCCGGAGCTGGCCGTCGCGCGCGAGATCGTCAAGCTGCTCGAGTTCCCATCGGCCATGAACGTGGAGCTGTTCGCGCGGGGGCGCGTCGCGATGGTGGAGATCAAGGTGTCGGAGGGCCTGGCCATCGCGGGCATGAAGCTCAAGGACATCGCGGGCAGGGTGTCCCCGTCCGTGCTCGTGGGCGCGATCCAGCGCGGGGGCGAGGGGGGCGAGGTCATAATCCCGAACGGCAACTCCCGGATCCTCGCGGGCGACAGCGCGTACCTCATAGGCCGCCCGTCGCACCTGTTCCGCTTCTGCGGCAAAATCGGGCTGCAGGTGAGGAAGATCAGGGACGTCATGATCGTCGGCGGCGGCAGGATCGCGTACTACCTGGCCAAATACCTCGAGGAGATCGACATCCGGGCGAAGATCATAGAGATCAATTACGCGCGCTGCCTGGAGCTGTCCGAGCTGCTGCCCGACGCCCTCATCATCAACGGCGACGGCTCCGACGACAAGGTGCTCCGCTCCGAGAACCTGGGCGAGATGGACAGCTTCATATCCGTGACGGGGATCGACGAGGAAAACCTGATGACGGCCCTGCTGGCCAAGCGCTGCGGCGTGGCCAGGGTCATAGCCAAGATCAACAGGACCGGCTACACGGAGGTCATAAACGACATGGGGCTGGACAACCTCGTCCGGCCCAAGCTGATAACGGCCAACTACATCCTGCGCTACGTGCGGGGGATGCAGAACGCGGTCGGCAACCCCGTCAACGCGCTGTACAGGATCATCGGCGGGAGCGCGGAGATCATCGAGTTCACGGCCAACGAGTCCACGGAGTTCCTGGACGTCCCGCTCAGGAAGCTGCGGCTCGTCGAGGGCGCGCTCGTCGCCTGCATTGTCAGGAAAAACGACGCGATCATACCGCACGGCAACGATGCGATAAAGCTGAACGACAACGTCGTGCTCATAACGAAGGGGCTGGAGCTGTCGGATCTGAACGGCGTCATGCTGGGCGCGGGGGGCGCGGCGAGGGGGAATGGCGCGGCGAGAGCGGCTGAAGTGGCTGGATCGGCAGGCGCGTCGGGAATGGCGAGGGGGGCGGGCGCGGAGGGCGCGGTTGGAGCGGCGAGAGCGGCAGGCGCGGCGAGAGCGGCTGGAGCGATTGGTACGGCGGGCGCGTCGGACGTGGCTGGATCGGCAGGCGCAGGGGGAACGGCGGGCGCGGCGAGAGCGGCGGGCGGCGCATGAACTACGGGATGATCGTCAGGACGCTCGGCCGCGCTCTGTTCATAGAGGCCGCCTGCATGATCCCGCCCCTGCTCGTGTCGCTGGCCTGCGGCGAGGCCAGGAGCGCGATCGCGTTCGGGGCCTGCGCCGCGGGCATTGCCGCGCTGGGCGCCGCGGCGCGGGCCCTGCGCCCAAAGTCGGCCGAGATTTACGCTCGGGACGGGTTCGCCATCGTAGGGTTCGGCTGGCTGCTCATGAGCGTCCTGGGCGCGCTGCCGTTTTTCGCGAGCGGCGCGCTGCCGTCGCTGGGGGACGCGCTTTTTGAGTCGGTTTCCGGGTTCAGCACGACCGGCGCGAGCGTCGTGTTGGACGTGGAGGCGCTGCCGGCGGGGATCGTTTTGTGGCGCAGCCTCGCGAGCTGGCTGGGCGGCATCGGCTTCCTCGTGCTCATGCTCGCGATCTCGCCCTCCGCGCGGGCGAACACGGTCCACATACTCAACGCGGAAACGCCCGGCCCGCAGTCGGACAAGTTCGTGCCGCATGTAGGGCGCATAGCGCGGATACTCTACGGCATCTATATCGCGCTGACGCTGGCGCAGGCGGGGCTGATGCTGCTGGGCGGCATGTCGCCGTTCGACGCGGCCATACACGCGCTCGGCACGGCCAGCACGGGCGGCTTCTCGAACAGGAGCATGAGCGTCGCGGCATACGGGAGCGCGTACCTGGAGGCCGTCATAGTCGCGTTCATGCTGCTGTCCAGCCTCAACTTCGCGCTGTTCCACGCGCTGAGCGCGCGGAACTGGCGGCTCGTGATCCATAACGAGGAGCTGCGCGTGTACCTGATCGTCATGGCGTCCGCGATAGCCCTGACGGCGGCGAGCATGTTGCACGGCTCCGGGGGCGCTGGCCCGCCGGGGGCGGCGGGGGGAGTTGGCGCCGCTGGGGGCGCTGGCGCCGCCGGGGTTGCGCTTGCGGGCGCCGCTGGCGTTGCTGGGACTGCGGTTCCGGGAGGCGCTGAGGCAGGGGCGGTTGCTATGGGGGTTGCGGCAGGCGCTGCGGGAGGCGCGGGGGCCGCCGCAACAGTTGGAGTTGCGGCGGGCGCCGGAACGGCTGGGGCTGTTGCGGCCGTTGGAGTTGCGGCCGTTGGAGCTGCGGGGGGCGTTGGCGCCGCGCTGCGCTATTCCGCGTTCCACGTCGTTTCCATATCGACGACCACCGGCTACGCGACGGCGGACTACAGCGCGTGGCCGGTGTTCAGCCAGTGCGTCGCCCTGCTGCTCATGGTCATCGGCGCCTCCGGCGGATCCACCGGGGGCGGCCTGAAATGCATACGCGCCATCCTGCTGTTCAAGACGGTCCGGCGCGAGTGCGGCAAGCTGGTGCATCCGCGCTCGGTCACGACCGTCAAGCTGAACGGGAAGGCCGTTGACGAGGACACGCTCAGGGGCGTCGTCGTGTTTTTCTTCCTGTACGTCGCGATCATCGGCGCGGGGGCGCTGGTGGTGTCGCTGGACGGCAAGGATCTCGTATCGACGGTGACGTCGGTCGTGGCGTGCGTCGCCAACATCGGGACGGGCCTCGGCGCCGCGGGCGGCAATGCCAACTACGCCGCGTTTTCTGGCCTGAGCAAGTTCGCGCTGGCCGCCTGCATGTTCGTGGGGCGGCTGGAGATATACCCGGTGCTGCTGCTCTGCGCGCCGTCCTTCTGGAAAAGGTGAGCGCGCCCAGCTCAGGGGCGCCGCGCCGCGCGGGGACGTTGCAGGGGGGCAGGCGGGGCGGGGGCGACGGCCGCCGCCGGATTGGCGCAAGCGGGCCATAAAAAGGGCAAACGGAGGTGCGACGCGCTTGGACAACAGCAACATCATAACGCTATACCACGGTTCCATTCACACATTCACCGAGATTGACGTAGCTCGCGGCAAGCCCAACAAAGATTTCGGGCGCGGGTTTTACACCTCGCGCATTGAGCGGCATGCGGCGAACATAGCAATGCGCAACCGCAAAATTGAACAGGCCCGTCTTTTGAAATCGCCTGGCGGGATCAAACATAGAAGCGTGGCAGCCTGGGTGTATGCCTACGAATTTGACATGAGCGAGCTAGGCGGGCTGAACGTAAAGGAGTTCGCCGACGCCGACCGCGAATGGGCGCTGTTTGTTGCCGAAAATCGCAAGAGCGATGCCCGCCGCAACGACTATGACGTGGTTATCGGAAAAACAGCCAATGACGACACGCGCACCACCGTAGACATCTACATTATGGGTGGTTACGGCGATCCGGGCAGCGATGCGGCGATTAACATGTTTCTGCAACTCATACTGCCCGACCGGTTGCCGCCGCAGATGTTTTTCGGCACGCAAAGAGCGGCGAGCCTATTGCGCTTCGTTGGCAGGAGGAAAGTTTGAAATGGTGACATACAACGAGAACACGCGCAAGCTGCTGATAGACCTGCATACGGTCACGCTTGTGGACGCGCTCTCCAAAGCGGAGGGCAAGCCCGCAACCGAGTGTTTGCGCGCGTTTATGGCGACAAGAACTTTCGATTTGTTGCAAGACGCCGATTCGTATCTATGCCTTGAAAGCCCGGCGTATGTGATGGACATGCTTGAGGCCGAGCGGGCGGGCGACTGGGACAGATGGCTGGAGGTGTAGCAGATGGTAAAGATCAACCACGAATTGTTCCTGCAAGTGCATATTGCCAACCTCTATATGCGCCGGCACAATCTCACGAAAGAACAGTTTCTCGAACTCGACCGCGAGTGCGATATTCTGCGCTTTCTCGAAATCGGATACGAGCCGTACCACCTCACGGGCGACGAGGGCGTGCTTGACGAAATTGACGAGATTGTTGATGAGCAGCTCGCCGCGAAAATGGGCGGGCCCGCCACTGGCGAGCGGCTGCGAAACGCTGATTCTTCGCGGAGGGCGCCGGACGGGAAATTGGTGTTTATGTTTTTGGCAAGCAGGGGCTTGTGACTGGCATGGCTGCTATGGCTGAAAATGGAATATAAAAAATGGATAGAATATAAAAAATAGAAGGGGAATTTGCCGCATGAAAAAGGAAATTGTCACAGGAGCGCCAAAACTTGGGCCGTATTCGGCCGCAGTGGAGGCAGGGGGAAGCCTGTATGTCTCAGGGCAGCTGGGCCTGGACGCGACGGGCGCGTTTGCCGGGCCGGACGCGGCGTCGCAGGCGAGGCAGTCCATGGAAAACCTTAAAACGATTCTGGGCGCTGCGGGATACGCGTTTGGCGACGTCGTCAAGACGCTCATTTTCGTGACGGACATGAACGATTTCGCCGCCGTCAACGAGGTCTATGCGTCCTATCTGGCCGAGCCGTACCCGGCGCGCTCCACCGTGCAGGTAGCCGCCCTGCCCAAGGGCGGGAAGGTGGAGATAGAGATGGTGGCGGCGCG
>JAISFK010000072.1 GCA_031263625.1 Clostridiales bacterium | reverse complement strand
CGGACGTCGTGATGACGGGCAGCACGGCGTTCTTCAGCACGTGCCTGAGCCGAATCTGCAGCAGCCCCAGCCCCTTGGCCCGCGCCAGGATCACGTACTCCTGCGCCATCGCCTCGCCGAAGGTGTTCTTGACGAGTCGCGAGAAGACCGCGATGGGGTAGACCGACAGCGCGGCGACCGGCATGACGTAGTGCGCCGGCGTGCCCAGGCCGAGAACGGGCAGCAGCCCCAGCCGGACGCCGAACAGCATCATGAGCAGCAGGGCGAGCACGTAGTTGGGCACGCTGATCCCCAGCGTGGAGAGCGCCAGCAAAGCGCCGCGCACGAAGCCGCTGCCCGTCGTCGCCTGCCAGATGCCGAGCGCTATGCCCAGCGCGAGCGCGACGCCAAAGGCGATGAGCCCGAGGCTCAGCGTGGCCGCGAAGCCGCTCGCCACGAGGCTGTTGACCGACATGCCGGACTTCTTGAACGACACGCCCAGATCGCCCCTGAACACGCTGGACAGGTACGCGGCGTACTGCTCGCCGATCGGCCGGTCCAGCCTGTACTCGCGCCTGAGCCTGTCAACGACCGCCTGCGACACGTTGTCCGCGTCGAACGGGTTTCCGGGCATGAGCCTCGTCAGGAAAAATGTGATCGTGATCAGCGCGAAAAGCGTCAGCGCGCCGATCCCCAGCCGTTTCGCTATGTATGCCGCCATCCCCTGCTCCCCCTCTCCCCAAATGCCTGCCGCGCAGCCTGGCGCAGAATTTGCCGCGCAGCCTGCCGTGCGGCTTGCCGCAGAACATGCCCCGCGCAACTTGCCGCCCAGGCCGCCTGCCGCGCAGCTTGCGTGCCGCCTGCCGCATAGCCTGCCGTGCAGCTTGCCGCAGAATCTGCCCCGCGCAACTTGCCGTGCAGCCTGCCGCCCAGGCCGCCTGCCCCAAAACGCCAGCGCCGGCGCTCCCCAAATGCCTGCCGCGCAGCCCGCCGCGCGCTCCCCCGGCGCCTGCAAAAAAAGCACAGCATGGCGCGGATTCTCGCGAGAGATCGCCGCAGCGCCATTGCTGTGCCTGAAAAAGTTGCCTGCCCGAGATTTTGTTTATTATACAAGTCACATTTTCGATTGTCAATACAAAAAATGAACATATTTCAATTTTGCTGAAACTTGTTGGAAAACAGACAAAAGATGCCTGTAGCCGCTTTACTGTCTCTGGTGAATAAATCAATAAAAATTATTGAAAATTATTCTTGAATAAAATTGATATTCGTGTTATGTTCGTATAAAATATATTGCAAAGGAGTTTTGGCCAAAATGGGGCAATCTTCGATGAAAGTTCTGCACTACGGAAGCCGGGGCGCCGACACGGGCGCCATCGACAGGATCAGCGAGGGGATGGGGCTCGAGTTCGAGCGCGTCGGCGAGCCGCTCGGCATGGCGAACGCGGGGGCCGCGCGGGGGTGCCGGGCCGTCTGGCTATCGACGTCCAGCGCGGTGGGCGAGGGCGTGGCGCGGGCGCTGGCCGGCGCCGGCGTGAAGTACATAGTGTCCAACGCGGCGGGGTACGACCACCTCGACGTCGGCGCAATCCGCGCGAGCGGGCTGAAAGCGTCGAACGTGCCGGCGTACTCGCCGAACGCCATCAGCGAGTACACGATTTTGCTCGCGCTGTCGCTGCTGCGCAAGCTGAAGCCCACGCTGCGGCGCGTCGCGGGCAACGACTTCACGCTGGCGGGGCTGCGCGGGCGCGAGATCTGCTCGATGACGGCCGGCGTGGTCGGGACCGGGCGGATCGGCTCGGAGACGGCCAGGACGCTCGCGGCCTTCGGCGGGCGCGTCGTGGCGCACGACGCGCGCGAGAACCCGAAACTGGCGGGCGCCGCGGAGTACATGCCGCTCGACGCCCTGTTCGGCGAGTGCGGCATCATCATGTTCCACTGCCCGCTGACGGAGGAGACGCGCCATATCGTGGACGCGCGGGCCATCTCGCTCATGCGGGACGGCGTGTGCCTCGTGAACACGGCGAGGGGCGGGCTGTTCGACTTCGAGGCCGTGCGCGGCGCGCTGGACAGCGGCAAAGTCGGGGCGCTGGCGTTCGACGTGTACGAGAACGAGCACGAGCTGCTGCGCAACGGCGAGCCGGGCGTCGCGCCGCCGGACCCGCTGTTCTGCGACCTCGCGGGCCGCGACAACGTGATATACTCGCCGCACGCGAGCTTTTTCACGGACAGGTCGGTCGATGCGATGATGCGCACGTCCATAGAGAACCTGCGCGAGTACCTGACGACGGGCGCCTGCCGCTACGAGCTGACGTAAGGGGGCTGCCGGCGCGCGCAGGGCGCGGGCCGCAAATCTGATGTGGAAAGAGCGTTACGGCTATGATTCGATACAACAAGGGGCTGGAAACGGAGAGCCGCATACTGTTCGCGGCGCGGACGCTTTTTTTTGAAAAGGGCTACGCCAAGACCTCGGTCCGCGAGATAGCGGACAGGTCCGGCAGCAATTTGGGGCTGCTCAACTACTATTTCGGCAGCAAGAGCGAGATCGGCCTGCGCGTGTACCGGACGGTGCGCGGCGAGGCCAACGCGATGATGGAGGGGTACGGCTCCGATCCGTCCGGCAGCGTGTCCGGCTTCCTCCTCGCGAACCTGATCGAGCTGGAGATGACGCTGATCAGCGCGCCATACGGCAGGTTCTTCGCCCAGGCGATGAGCGAGCCCACGGTCCAGTCGTTCTACCGCCAGCGGATCGTGGCCGGGCTGGAAAAATACATGCGCGCCGAGGCGGACAAGGATTACAGCCTGCTCACGTGCATAAGCATTTCGGCCATCAAGCCCGCGCTCGTGAGCTGGGCGCACGGCGGCGGCGCGCAGGTGGGCAGCGTGAGCCACGACTTCATCCTGCGCTACTACCTGGACCAGTACGTGCATTTTCTCGGCGGCTCCCCCGATCTGGCCGATCGCGTGTTCGCCGAGCTGAAAAGATACCACGTCAACATCGCGGAGAATTTCACGCCGATCATAGTGCCGATCGCGAGCCGCTAGGCCGGGCCGGGCGCCCCTCCCCGCCCGCCCGTGGGCCGGCCCTGCCTGCCGCCCGCCGCCCTGCCGCTATGCCGCCGCGAACGGCCCTGCCGACCCCGCAGAGGGGCCTTTCGCGGCAGGCGCCGTAGCCCCCATGCGCCCACCATTCCGCCGGCCCTGGGGCATGGGCCTGCGCCGGCTCCAGCCCTCCGACATAGCCGGCCGCCCATCTGTCGCCACACATTCGTTGAGCAACACGGCAACGCGCGCCCCGCGCATGCGCGCAACCGCGTTCGCCGCACGGCGCATCCGGGCGCCGCAGCGTATTCGCCCGGCCTGCCGCTATGCCGCCGCGCTACGCCGGCAGGCTGCCCTAGGGACTGGGGCCTGCCCAAGCGCCCCGGCTATGCCGCCGCGCCCCGCCGCCCCGCCGGCGCCTCCGCCGGCCCGAGCCTGCCGAGCCTGCGCATCTCGCGCCCGTACACGAACCCGACGACTATGGCGGAGCAGAAGTCCGACAGCGAGCTCGCGTAGAACACGCCGTCCAGCCCAATCGCCATCGGCAGCGCGATCAGCCCCGGAATGAGGAAGAACGCCTGGCGCGACAGCGATATGAACGTCGCGGACAGCGGCCTCCCGATCGCGGAGAAGTACATGGACGCCAGCGTCTGGAAGCCCAGCACGAACACGAGCGCCTTGGCCTTTCGCATGGCGCCGGGGCCAAACGCCACGAGCGCCGGGTCGCCGCCGCTGAACAGGGCGAACAGCGCCTGCGGCGCGAACATCATGAGCGCCCACACGGCCACGGACGCGCACAGCGCGGCGGCCTGGCCGGTCAGCGCGGACGCGCGGGCGCGGGCGTAGCTGCCCCTGCCGTAGTTGTAGCTGATCATCGGCGAGATGGCCTGGTTGACGCCCATCGTTACGCTGACGAGGAACGACTCGGCCGTCGCCGTGACGGCCACCGCCGAGATGGCGAGGTCGCCGGACAGCGCGGCCATGCCGCCCGGCCCGCCAGCGCCGCCGGCGCCCGCGGCGCCGTACCGCATGAGCAGGTTGTTCGTGAGCATGTTCGTGACGAAGCTGAGGCCCTGGAATATGGACGGCGCCATGCCCATCGACACCGTCGCGCCCATCTCGCGCAGGCTGGCCTGCCGCAGCCCGCCCCACTTCACGGCGCTCCTGCCACGCAGGCAGTATGCCGCGCTGCAGGCGCAGGCTATGAACTGGCTCGCCACGGTCGCGCGCGCCGCGCCGCCTATGCCGAAGCCGAGCCTCCCGACGAGAATGGCGTCCAGCGCTATGCTGGACGCGCTCCCGATCACGGACACGAACAGCGCGTAGCGCGTGTTGCCCTGGGCGCGTATCAGGGACGCCATCGCCAGGTTGCACATGTTGAACGCCTGCCCCATGGCCGTGACGCGGAGGTAGCCGACGGCCAGCGGGTAGAGGGCCGACGCCTCGCCCGCGCCGCACAGCCGCACGAGCTGCGGCGCGAATATCCCATACGCGGCCGTCAGGAGCAGGCCGGAGGCGACCGCCTGGACGATGTTGTTCGTGAACACCCGCTGCGCCTGCGCGTAGTCTTTCCTGCCCAGCGCTAGCGAGAACCGCGCCGCCCCGCCGACCGTCAGGAACAGCGACAGCGCCGTGACGATGTTGACGAGCGGGAATATCAGCGCTATCGCGCCGAGCGCGTCGCGCCCGACGAAGTTGCCGACGAACACGCGGTCGATGATGTTGTACGCGGACGCCGTAAGGCTCGCGCAGATCGCGGGGGCCGCCATCGAGGCGAACAGCCTCCCTATCTTTTCCGTTCCGAGCCGCTCGGCGCGCTCCTGCGGCGTCAGCGCCATAAAAATCGCCTCCGTTCCCTATCCGTTCTCTCCCCGCCCCATATTCGCCCCATGCCCATTCCATCCACGTTTTTTCTCTCCGCCCCATTTCCATTAAATTTTAATTATTATATAAGTATAAAATATTTTTGTCAACACGAAAATAACCGCGCATAAAAAGCGCGGCCTGAGCGCAACCTGAACGCGGCTCCCCGGCCCCATGCCTGGCGATTTGCCCAGGCATAGCGCGGGTTTCGCATAGCGCGAGCAATCAAAATTGCCGCCGCCCCCTCGCCAAACGCATAGCTAGGCCATAATCAAATTTTATAAAAGTATAATATATTTGTCCGTTTCCCGCCATCCTGAGCGCCGGCTTCGCTTGCGGAACAGCGCAAGGCCAGCGCGCCTCCGTTGGACCGCATGGCG